>NZ_JBLWVE010000002.1:0-202208 GCF_048268645.1 Brumimicrobium sp.
TGTTGTAGGTTCTTGTGATTACCTCAGGACAAGTATTTCCATCTGAAACATCACTTACGTGAGTCACAATTGGATTTGCTGTACAGTTATCAGCTTCATCTGTAATTAAGGTAACATCTGCTGCTGGAACATCTCCTATACACTGAACTGTTAGGTCAGCTGGTGCTGTTCCGGTTGGATTCGTATTATCATCAATAGTAATCGTTTGAACCACGTCAGTGCTATTACCGCAATCATCCGTAATTCTATACGTTCTTGTGATTACCTCAGGACAAGTATTCCCGTCTGAGACATCACTTACGTGAGTTACAGTTGGTGTAACAGTACAGTTATCAGCTTCATCTGTAATTAGTGCCACATTTGCGGCAGGCACATCACCAATACATTGAACTGTTAAATCAGCTGGAGCCGTTCCTGTAGGTGGAATAATATCATTAATGGTGATGGTTTGCGTACACGTTTCTGTATTTCCACAATCATCTTCAATTTGATAAGTACGCGTAATCACCTCAGGACATGTATTTCCATCAGAAACCTCGCTAAGCAAAGTAAAAGTAGCGGGAAGCACTGAAGCCCCTCCAGTTGTAGAAGCTGAGCCACCTGCCGCTTGGAAAGCCGCAAAGTTTGCATAAGCAGGTTGTTCAGAAATATCACACACTGCAGTTAAAGCAGGTGGACAATTCATGGTTAGCACTGCATTAATAATAGTAATTGTAAATGATGTTTCATTTTCACAAAACGGAGCTACAGTAGCTCTATCATAAATATATAAAGTAGTTGTTGCAGAAATCACATCACCAGGATTGTATTGCGTACCTGTACCATTCATTCCTGTATAATACGCTTCATTCCCTGTCAAATTAACACCTGTAATTGCAGGCAGTGTATAAGGGCTACATTGAGTTACATCAGCAACAGGGTCGATCACTGGAGAAGGATCTACAGTAATACATACCGTTGTATCATAGTCACATCCGAAATTATCTGTTACTTCAAAAGTATAACATGCATTACCTGTTGAAGTAGGTTCAACAGTAATAGGATTTGTACCACCAACTATTGTGGGGTCAGCTTGCCATCCTTCAGTAACAATTGTCGGTGTAAATGTAATTGCGGGTGGCAGAATAGCTGGATCGAAGTTCAGGCTCCAGTCAAAAATGAATCCGTTATCACTTCCCATATGGTCTGTAATAATTAAGGTCCAGTCTCCATTTAAATCGCAACCTATCAATCCTCCCATAGAGTTTGCAGACTCATATGAACCAGCTGGCAAACTTACACCACCAGTTCCGTTAGCGACTAGTGTTCCATTTGTAGCTGTTGGATCAAAACAGTAATTGTATCCTACCCCTTGAACCGTAGGTTGCCCATCATCATCAACAGGTTCTCCAAGAAATGTGTTAGACCCTCCAGGATAATCTTTTAAAGAAACAGTCTGCCCGTTTGGACATTCAATAACGATATCTAAATCTCCCAAATAAGAATGTTCAATATCAAGACAGATAGATACAATATCACTAATGTTGGTAACAGTTTGAGTTGCTCCATAGCAATCGATATTAACACTCGTTTCATAAGAAACTCCAGAGCCATCTGGTAGAGATATAGGTGGAAAATTAGGTTGATCACATGTTTTTTCATAAGTTACAGGAGTAACCACACCGTTAAAACTTGCTTGTTCCCCCAAACATATAGGGTCTGGACTTCCAATGGTGCCAGAGAAATTAGGTGTTGTAGAAACTCGGATTTCTTGATCTATATCATTAGCGTTAGAACAACCTTGGACATCTTCAATTTCAAGCTGTACAATATATGCACCCTCAGTTGTATAAGTATGTGTAACACTTTGTCCCACAATAGCTGGGCCATCTTGCGTGCTCCATGTAAAGGTAGAAGTCGCATCAGATTGTGCGTAGGAGGTATTATTATCTGGATAAACTCCAGTTCCATTCATGGTTACTGCAGTCCCTTGACAGATTCTAATAATTCCATCTCCATCAGGAGCAGGAGAAAAAATTGCGTTCGCAATAATATCCTGACAAGGTTGAGTACAAGCGATGTTAGCACTCCAACCGGCATTATTCACAGACCCATCAGATGTAAAAACAAAAGTCAAACACCCAGAAGTATTACTTGTCGTTGCAGCAACAAAGCCTGGACCTGCGGTTCCTGTATAAGATCCTAATGTAGGAGCAGCGGTACTATTTCCGTCATAAATCGTCAACATATCCCAGCTGTTCTCACTATCGAAAAACGTAAAATCTGCTGTTAACTTCCCTCCATTATCTGGACAGATGGTATAGGTCAAATTTTCACTACCACTATAACTCCCTCCATTTCCTCCGGAGTCATAAAAGGTACCACTACATGTTGAAATAGAACCCCCATTGGTCATATTGTAATTTTGCGCTTGTAGGATATTCATTCCTAAAAATAGGAACAGCAATGTCATTGCTAATTTAGCATGTTTCATATAAAAGTTTTAGCTTTAGTAGTTTTGTAAAAGATGGCTTACCTGTTTCTCACTTGTTTATTAATGTATTCGTTGGATTGAATAACAATGATCGTGTTATCGCTCGCATCTAAACGAAAAACACCTTTCTCAATCCCGGGAAAAGAATACAGTAAAAAATTGAAACCATCAGCTTTAGCTGCTGCTGCAAACTCACTTGGAGTAATTTCATTTTTCATGTATAAGATTTGTGGTAAAACTGGTAATTGATTGAATTTCACAATAGCAACCGTATCAATTTTGTACCCTTCTGTTGATTTAATTTTTAGGTACTCAATCAATCCTGGGTTATCCGATATACTTGATTGGTATTTTTGATCTCCTAAAAATTCTTTAACAAGTTGATCAGCAGATGGTGATTGGGCGTTTAATTGTATAGAAATAAAAAAAGTAAATAGTAACAATGCACACGTTGTTATCTGTTTCATAAATGTAGTTTTGTGTTTAACAAGCTTTTAACGCTATTCAACTTTTAAAGTTGCTTAGAATTAAGTTTTTATCGATAAAAAAACATTACATTTTTATTAACAACATGTTAAAAACAATCTCAAAAAACTGATAATCAAGAGGGTTAACCCCTCATTTTATTTGGTGTTTTTTCTGACTTTTTTTTAAAAAAAATATAAAACGAGAGTTCCGAAAAAAATAAGGTTAAAATTTGAATTACAGTAATTCTTAAAGAATCAGAAACAACTAAACATTTATTCATGATAAAGTGAAACAAACTCAAATGCTCCTCCATCGAAAAGTCCTTTGTCACTCAATTTTAGCTGAGGAATAACCAACAAGGCACAAAACGACAAGGTCATGTAAGGAGAGGTCAATTTCGACCCTAACTCTTTGGAACGTTTGTCTAGAAAAGCATAGCGCTCAGCAACCTTTTCCCCATCATCTGTTGTCATTATTCCTGCAACAGGTAGCCCCAAGACCTCTTCCTCATTTCCATTGGCTAAGGAGATTCCTCCCTTCTCTCTAATAATTAAATTGATTGCTTTTTGAATGTCTGCATCATTGGTTCCTACCGCAATAATGTTGTGACTGTCATGAGCCACACAAGAAGCAATGGCTCCTTCCTTCAATCCGAAGTTTTTGATAAATGCCACTGCTGGTTCCGCATCAAAATAACGATTAACAACAACCACTTTCAGCACATCGTGCTCAAGGTCTGCCAATAATTCCCCATCTTTTGACCTAAGCGTGTGTTGAATTTCTTTAGTTACCAGTTGACCATCCTCAACTACAATTACACGTACACTCTCACTAGTGGAAGGGACCTTTAATTGCGACAATTCAACAGGCGAACAACTAAAGTTATTGGGTACCTCTGCATCTACTCTTGCGAATTTCACCTCATCATTTTCAAAAACGATATTTCCATCGATAATGGTTTGGCAAACATTAAAATCTATTAAATCCTCAACGATACAGAAGTCAGCTTGATCTCCGATACGCAGTTGGCCCACATCCATTCTATAATGTTCAATTGGTGTAATACATGCTGCATTCAAAACATTGAACAAGTTACAGCCTTTTGCAATTGCCCTTGCTACCAATTTATTAATGTGTCCAACTACAAAATCATTAGGATGTTTATCGTCAGAGCACAACATTATTTCATTTGGAAACTCATCAATTAAAGTCCACAATGCATCAAAATTCTTCGCGGCACTTCCTTCACGTATGAGAATCTTCATTCCGTATTTTAACTTATCAAGCGCTTCTTCTTTAGTAAAACATTCATGATCAGTTTCAATTCCCGCTTCGATATACTTCTTTGCATCTTCCCCCCTTAACCCTGGAGCATGTCCATCTACTTTTTTATTCAGGCTCTTGGCCAATTCAATTTTCGCCATCACTGATTCATCTCGAAAAAGCACACCAGGGTAGTTCATCATTTCAGCCAAGTAATTCACGCGTGGCAATTTGAACAATTCACGAAGATCTTCTAGGTCTATTTCAGCACCAGCAGTTTCAAAAGTTGTAGCAGGAACACAAGAAGGCGCACCAAAAAAGAATTTAAAGGGAGTTTGATTTCCATTTTTCACCATGTACTCCACTCCACTTCGTCCCAAAACATTTCCAATTTCATGCGGATCAGATATCGTAGCAACCGTACCTTGTTTTACCGCTAATCGGGCAAATTCAGAGGGAATTAACATTGAACTTTCAACGTGAACATGCGCATCTATAAACCCAGGGAGTATATATTGATTCGGGACATCATTGTGCGGTGTGATTGAATGGATTTTTCCTTTTTCAACTTTCAATATCCCTTTAATGATTTGTTTATTCTGTATATCGACTATGTTCCCTTTAAACTCTTGCATTTAATATTGTTTTAGGTAAAAATAAAAAATCAAAAGCTTTAGTCTATAAATTTGACAGATTAAATACTTTCTGCTTTTAAACACATATTTATAATTTCTTCTAAAATTATATGAAATGTCATTTCTTGGATTTACTAATAATTAGTTTTATTTTTTGAGGCTCAAACAATTAATGAAAGCCCTAACTAAAAACTGATACTATGAAAACACTACAAATCACTCTTGGTCTATTACTTATTTCAAGCTTATTTGCATTTGACTTGGAAGATTATGAACATGAGAAGTTCATCGGAACATACGGACATAAAGCCAGTTATGCGATTATTATCAATCCCGATATGACCTTCACTTATATTGACAACACAAACAATAAGAACATAAGTATATCAGGAAAATGGGAGTATAAAGGCAAAGAAATCCACCTAAAAAGCAATTCAAGATCTAAAATAAGATCCAAATGGACCTTGATTAATAAAGACTCCTGTTTGAAATCTAAAAAAGGTTTTACATATTATACATTGTGTAGGAATTGTGATTGAACTAAAAATAACACTCCAATAATTGAAATATAATCATTTCCTTTTCTCCAAATTCAACACATTCATTGGGCAGGTTCGGAAACGGCAACTGTTTGGAATGGTTATATGGAGGGTGCTTTAAGATCCGGTGAAAGAGCAGCTATGGAGGTTTCTGAAAGTTTAAAAATGGAAGCTAAACAAAATTGATTGACTCCTCCCGAAAAAAACACTTATACATCCTACACAACAAATAACATACAACCGATTGTAATTGGGATGGGAAACACTTTTTTTTGAGTCTAGTTTATTCGACCTAGTAAAGTATATGTGTTTTTAGTATATTTAGAGTATGAATGCAATGGTGTGTATTTTTGTAAGCTTTAATTTATTTGGAAGGTAACTAATAATGATTAGACTTATTCAAATATTTTTTATTTTCTGTATCTTCAACTTGACTGCACAAAATGGCAATGTTGTTATTGTTTTTCCAAATTCAGCAGTGCTTTATGAAGCTTATAGCAGTGTTTTGAAAGTTGGATTTACGAAAAAAAAGATTAGAAAATTTATTTTGGAATGTGAAGGATGTGATACTATTTATCAAAAATCAGAGAACGATCCAACAGAATTTGTTCTAACACCAGGAAGCGTGAATAAAGTTGTATTGAAATTGAAAGATCCTAGAAAGAACACCATTCTCGAAAGATTAGAAATTAAAGTGACAAAACCACCTGCTCCAACATTAAAAATTGATCACCACGATAGTCAATATAAGGTAAAGAACATACCCGAAAATCTATATTTAGAAAAGCCCAAAGACTTGCCAATAATATCAGAGTACTTTATTTTAAGTTGGACAATAAAAATTAACGACACTGTTTTAAAAGGCTTTACATCGAAATTAACAGAAGAGGTTAAAAACTATATACAACAAAAAAATAAAGGGATAATGAGAATTGAGGTCATCTATAGAGACGTCTATGGAAAACAGGAAATGAACGAATTTTTTGAATTTGAATTATGAATAATTATTCCCCCTTCTTACCATCAACCTCTAAAACCTCCTGTTTTTACATTCATGTAAAACCAAATATTTGTATCTTGGTTAAAATAATTAATAAACTGTAGAGCTGTCAGGTTAAAGATTGAAACGTACTTATTTAGTTCTCTCTCCTTATTTATTTGAAAAATGTTCACATTCACAACATAATAATCGATGTATAAACTTCTACTGATGATAACTCTACTTAATTTGAATTCTATTTCAAATTGCTATGGGCAAGAAGCTTCCGACTCAGTAGAACATTCAATAGGTGATCTTCTAATCGCTAATATTCATTATGGAACGTACTTCTATAAGCAAGACTTTAATGGCCAACTAAATAACTTCGATCATTCTAAAATTTTCAACCCTATACAAACCATAGGCATTTCATTGTCGGGTATATATTCTAATGGGGATAAACACACATACGGTATTCACTTTTCTTATGCTCAAGTCATTCCTCAAAAGGTAAATGTAAATGATACGACTGGAGGAATTATTAATGGTTTTAATTTTGGATGTAGCTTTTATGGGCTTAACTTAACTCCAAAGTCAAAATTTTCAAGTACTATTGTTGGAATAGGCTTTAACACAGGTCGTCTTAGAATAAAATCAGAATCTTATAAGTCGCAAAAGAATCCATTTTTTGCACCCGTTATATCTTTAAGTCCAAAGTTTTATTTAGGTAAAATAACAATTGGTTTAAGAACCGAATATCAATTGGATGTTTCCAAAAAAGGATGGCGTTCAGTTAATTTTACTAATAAGAAAAACAGCATTTCTGTTTTAAAACTGAATCAATCCGCATTAATAACCTACTTTTCTTTAGGATGGAAGTTTTGAATATGCCTAATGTTGATGGAGAGTATTGAATCAATCATGCTATTCAAAACAAATCATTTTCTTATATTTAACTTTATTAGCACTTAAAATCCGATTTACTCGATTGATTTAGCAAAAAGCTCAAATATGTTTCGAACACTAATTATATTATTGCTTTTATTCTTCAACAGTGTTTCTTTTTCACAAAATAATTTATCCGAAATTGACAAGAAAGAAAAAGATCGATATGGTATTTGGCTTATTCCGTCAGCATCAAGAAATATTTACGGAATTGCTACTGGTTTTGTTGGCTCAGAATCAATTTGCAATAGACCCTATACCAAACACTCTCATGGAATTAACCTACAGCTAATTGGTCAAGGAATATTTCAAGTCTTTTTAATCAATAAAGCGAAGTTCAACGATCCACAAGCAAATTCAGATTCCACCAATCTTTTCACTCAGGATACTATCCCCTTGCGGGCCATCCACAATGGACTAATTGTTTCTCCTTTTGGGACGTTTACCGACCAAGTAAATGGCCTCTCTTTTTCATTATGGATGAGTATGGGCAAAAAAATAAACGGAGTTTCCATTAATCTTCTCTGGAATTTTTACGATAAAATGAATGGCATATCAATAGGTTTAGTAAATCAAACAGCAGAAACGAATGGACTACAAATTGGCATGATCAATAAGTCATTAAAGTTAAAAGGAGTTCAATTGGGATTTTGGAATAAAAATGAAAAAAGATCACTTCCAATAATTAATTGGAATTTCAGTCGTGATTAATAATTATTCCTCAAAAGAAACAGGTTCTAATCACGGTTTTCGCATCCACAAGCTGTGAGGAGTACGGAACCAAAATCACTTTTCGTAGTGGACTCATGCCCGGGCCCTACTTTTTCTTTTTTATAAAAGACTAGGTTGCATCCATCTTCTTTCGTTTCTAGGCCAAAAGTAACAGTGTATTTATACCCATCACGTCCATAGGACTTCGAAACTTCCCCTTGGTCAAAAATTACCGTTGCATCCTTTGGTGAAATCTGAATTGGCAAACCTAAATCGGAAGAAAAAGCAGAAAGTGCTCCCAATACATCTTGTCGGCAAGCATCATTTTTAGTATTTTCTGTAATTTTTTCGTCTGGAAAAGAACATGATATTAAGCTACTCATCACGCAAAACAAAATTAATGTAATAGGGCTTCTTGTCATAGTGTTGGTTTTTCTTGCAAGATATAAAAACTCATCAAAAAAGCTTACTTTTGAAGTCTGCTAAAAACAACTTAATAAATATCAGATGAGTAACTTGTTTGAACAGTGCTATAGTTTAGTGACTAGCTAGATCAAAAAAAGCAAAAATAAATGGACGTTATTAAAGATAATTTTTTCTACATCTGGCTAGTTCTAGCAGTTTCAATGCTTGCATTTTTCTTTATCGTTGGAGAAAAAGCAATGAGAAAATTCAAAAGTCTTGAAACAAAACACATTTTATTTTCAGAGAAATTTGCTTCGGGCTACTCCACAAAGTCCCTTAGAACTCGTCATGGTGGGGCAAGCAAGCTATTGCATATTGTAATTACCGAAAAAGAACTTATACTTAAAACCTATTTGTTTATGGCATTTATAGCAAAAAAGCATGATTTACTTCATATTATCCCACTCACAGATATAGTGAGTACTGAATTAAAAAAGAATAATATACACTCAAAACTACACATTAAGTTTTTTGGAGTTAATGGTGAGGAAAAAGAAATTGTATTAATGTCAGATAGAATTTTGAAGATTAAAAAAATTCTAGATCAATACATTGCAAAACACAATTCCTTAAAGGAATAAGTGATAATTTTATACAACAATGCTAAAAAGAAGTCTATTATTAATTTCACTTTTGTATTCCTTTTTGAACACTGCTCAAGAAAATCACGACAGCAATAAATCTATTTTATTGCGTGGTAAAGCATCTGCATTTGTAATTATCGAAGATTTATATTTCTTAAATTGGAATCTAGGTACAGAATATAGATTTGCTGAACGCCATTCGATTGGAGTTGATTATGTGTTTTTTAGATGGCGGCAAGAAAATGACATTTACATAGACGGGATAGATTCTGGTTCAGGGCCAAGTGCTTATTCTCGCAGACGATACTTCCTGATCGACTACCGATTTTACCCATTCAGAAAACTAATGCAACAGAAAAGTATAGATCTATACATTAACCCTTTCGTTAAAATCGGTCAAAGAAAAATTTGGTCAGACGATCCCGAAACCTATTATTCAGACAATGATGGATCCGCAATATTAAATCAAGGTTCTACTTTTTTTGACTATGGCTTTGCACTTGGTTTACACTACTCGTTTGGCAAAAAAGACAGAATAGGTTTAGACCTAAATATAGGAACCGTTTATCGAGAAACACAAATTCAATATGAGCAGCGTTTTGATTATGATAACTTTGTTCTTGTCGAAAGTACTTCAGGCAACCGAAATCACTGGACAATGCATATGAGACTAAATCTATATATAAAATTATTTAAATTTGAATAAATACTCATTTTACCAATAAAACAAAACATGAATAAAATAAGCTACTTCCTTATTTCCATACTCTTTTTATTGAGTTTCACTACTCTATCACAGGACGAAATAAAGAAAACAATAAAACTCCAAGCGGAAAAAATAGTAACTTCAGTCTTTGAAAAAGAGTATGACACCCTAATCAAATATACCCACCCTAGGCTCATTGAGCTCGCAGGAGGAAAAGATGTTTTAATGGAAATAATAAAGTCCGAAATGAAAGCAATTGAAGAGCAAGGCTTAATTATTGAAAAGGTAGAAATCGGAGATTCCATCCTGCTTGGAAAGCACAAAAAAGAATACCACACCTTAGTTCCAAAAGTTATGATTTTTAGAATTCAAGGAAAAAGGATATTGTCGAAGAGTTATTTATTTGGATTTTCAAGTGACAAAGGTAAAAACTGGACATTTATTGAAGCAGACAAATTACAATCTGAAAAAGGGGCCTTAATTCTCCCCAACTTCAAAACTTCAATTAAAATTCCAAAACAACCAGACCCGATTTTCTTAGAGGATTAAATAAGTATAAAGTGGTTGAAACCTCTGTTGGATATCAAATAGATTCAATAAGTGAAGGACAAACCCTCACTTATTGAATTTATAAGCAACTAGTAAGCTATTTAATTTCTCCAAACAACAGTCCTTTAACAATTAAAGCATCTGCTCTTCGCTCACAGTTTTCCTTTTTATACTAATTCAACCCTCTGGCTTTAATCATCGGTGCAATTTCTGGTGCTCTTCCGCTCCAATCCTTGTACATTGCATCATAGTCTAAAGTGTTTCCAACTGAAAGAACCATATCTCTATAGCGTTGACCATTCTCTCTGGTCATTCCTCCATTCTCTTTAAACCATTGGTAGGCATCATGATGTAACATTTCTGTCCATAGGTAAGAATAATATCCAGCAGCATATCCACCACTAAATACATGAGCAAAATAGCTAGAACTGTATCTTGGTTTAACCGCATGAACCTTATCTAAACCATATTTGTTCAACATCGTTTTTTCGAATGTTTTCACATCAGTAATTTCACCTTGCGAAGAAATGGTATGCCATGCAAAATCAATATTTGATGAAGCTAAATTTTCTGTCAAACCATAACCTTGATTAAAAGTTCCTGCGGCTTGGATCTTATTTAAAAGCTCAGTTGGAATTACTTTTCTAGTTTGATAATGCAATGCATAATTATTTAAAACCTCAGGTTCTGTCGCCCAACTCTCATTTAACTGCGACGGGAATTCAACAAAATCTCTTGCAACCGATGTTCCGGATAAACTAGGATACTTTTGATTGGCAAAGAAACCATGTAAAGCATGACCAAATTCATGGAACATTGTAATGGCATTATCAAAACTCAATAAAGTAGGCTCACCGTCTGCTGGCTTTGGATAATTACACACATTGTAAATCACAGGCTTTGTTCCAAAAAGGTGTGATTGATCAACGAAATTACTCATCCATGCGCCTCCTCTTTTACTTTCTCTAGAATAAAAATCTGCATAAAACAATCCTAGTTCAGAACCGTCCTCTTCAAAAACTTCATACACCAAAACATCTTCATGGTATACCGGAATATCATCTCTCTTCTTAAATGTTATTCCATATAGTTTTTCTGCTGCATAAAACACTCCGTTTTCCAAAACAGACATCATTTCAAAATAAGGCTTGATCTCATTTTCATCTAAGTCATACTTTGCCTTACGCACTTTTTCTGCATAATAATTCCAATCCCAAGGTTCCAAATCACCTTTGATTCCATCTGCGTGCATCATTTCTTCAATCATCTTAGATTCTTCTTGCGCTTTTTCAATTGCTGCTGGAATTAAGCCATCAAAGAAATTACGGACATTGTCCTTATTTTTAATCATCGTTTTTTGAAGGCTCCAATCGGCATAAGTTTCAAAACCTAACAATTGTGCTTTTTCAAGACGTAAAGTCGCCAATTTCATCACTAGGTCTTCCGTATTGTTTTTTTCACCACTTGTTCTGTTCCAAGCATTTTCAAAAACTTTTTGACGTGTAGCTCTGTTTGACAATGAACTCAACAAAGGTTGTTGTGTGGTGTTCAAGATAGGAATCCTATAAGCGCCATCTTCAGTTTTTAGTGAGGCCAAAGTAGATTCACTCAATCCTTCTAATTCTTTTTTATCTGTGATGATTAACGCCCCCTCATTGGTTGCTGCCAAAAGTGTTTTTCCAAATTCTGCTGTCAAGGAAGCTAAGTTTGAATTAATTTCTTTCAACTTTTCCTTCTCCTCAGTGCTTAAATTTGCTCCTGCAACAACAAAGTCTTTGTAGTATTCTTCGAGTAGTTTTTCTGATTCTGCGTCTAGTGACAAAGTCGCTTTTTGGTCATGCAGCTTTTTAATGCGCTCAAACAATGCTGAATTCAGATAAATTTCATCGTTCAACTCCGAAAATAATGGCGCTAACTTTTGATTTAATGCCTGCAAAGTATCATTGGTGTGTGCACCCGTTAAAGCATAAAACACATTTGCTGCACGACTCAATTGTTCACCACTTTTTTCCAAAGCAACCAAGGTATTTTCGAACGTCGGTTCTTCTTCTTGATCGATGATTTTCTCAATATGCGCTCTTTTCACACGAATTCCTTCCATAATGGCAGGCTCAAAATGTTCATTTTTAATCTGGGTAAAATCCGGTGCCAGGTAAGGCAATTCACTCACCATTACCAATGGATTATCTGAAAATTCTTCATTCATGTTTTCTGATGTTCTCTTTTCATTCGCTTGATCGCCACAACTCGAAAGTCCGACAGCCAAAGCAAACAGGATTAAACTTGTTTTTTTCATCTCAATACAGCTTTACTTTTTTTATATTTTCCCTAAAGATAGTAAAAAGCAACACTCAAAGAACATTGAAATAATCTCCTGCTATTCTTCACAGGATATTCCAAGAATATTTTCTATCTTTTTAGTCCAAAGAACCAGAAAAAAGTAAGTATCTTTCCCCGTTAAAAACAACAAAGTAATGACCAAGTACATCTCTTTCCTTACCTCTGCCCTGCTGCTCTTCTCGTGTCAATCCACAAAAGAAAGTAATGACAAGGAGGTGTACAGTTATTTAGAGCTTTGCTTTGAAGATTATTATTTAAATTATGATGTTGAAGTTACGCCTTTGCTCAATCAGTTTGAATTGCATTTATTGGAAGAAGGCCATTTATCCGATACCACAGGTCAAGCCTACAAAGCACTCTTTAGTTCTTTAGACAGTACTGATTACTTCAATCCTCCATTAAAAAAAGAGGACTTCAATAATACAATTCTTTATAAGAGTCCTTCAGACATCATGGCTTGTGCGACAACTGTTTTTTCAATTGATTCATCAGCGGTTTTGAACACCCAATTCTCGAAAATAGCCAAAGAAATCAGTGACAAAATCACCAATGAAGAGGAAATTTCAATTCATTACTTCTTCAACATATACCAAACCCGATTAAGCAATGCAGAAATAAGAATGCCTTATGTTAAGCAGTCAATCTTACTTTTGCTCTACCGATGGTATTTTAAAAGTAAATACGACAGGGAAATCCAAATAAAGGAAACACATAGAATCGAGTAGTCTTAATTTAAATGGTCAATTTTCAGATTCACCTTCCTATTTCAATTCAATAAGCTTATCTTTGTTCAAAAATTTACATTATGAGACTCGCTCAAATAGCTAGAAAATTAAAAGTAAAATCAACTGAAGTAGTCGCTTTTATTGAGCAAAAATTTGAGGTTCAAATCCCACACGCTCCAAACACTAAAATTCCTGATGAATTTGTTGGTGAAATTTTAAATCATTTCGCTCCAACTGAGATTGAAAACCATGTCGTTGAAGAAACTGAAAAAGAAGTACTTCCTTCTAAGGAATTAAAAGAGGAAGAAACGATTCAAACTCAAGAAGAACTAATTAAGGAATCAGCTGTAGAGTCAGTATTGGAAGCTAAAAAGGAAATACATGACGAGTCTCACCCTGAAGAAAGCACCCAAGAAACAGTAGAACTCAACATTGAAGACGGTGTAATTAAAGCACCAAAAGTGGAGGTTGAAGGAGTGAAAGTCATTGGAAAAATTGATTTACCATCTGATCGAGCTGAAGAAACAGAAGAAGATAAGCCGGAGGACGAAGAAACAACTGAAACAGAAACTTTAGGAGAACCTATAAACGAAGCAAATAAAGAGGTTCAAACTCCTAAGCCAAAAAAGAAAAGTAAAAAATCGAGTCCGAAAAAGAAATCTAAAAATCAGCTCACCTACGAAGAGGAAAAACTCAAAGCTCAAGAAGCCTACAAACAAGAGTTAGAAAAGAAAAAGAAACTCGAAAAACAAAAGAAGAAAGAGAATTACGAGCGTTTGATGAAGGAGCGGTCGGCACAAAAGCCAAAAAAGAAGTCCAGTAAAAAGAAAGCTCAACAGAAGGTGCAAAAAAGACAGGAAGAAAAAAAGCAAGAAGCTCCAAAGTCTTTATGGGGACGTTTTATTTATTGGCTTAACCACTAATTCATGTTTTCGAAGGAAGAACGCAAGGCTTTAAACGCTGCATTTTGGACCCGATTCAAAGAAAAAGCAGGAGTTAATAAAGGTGCAAATGGAAAGCGCATCAATTGGGTGAACTACCCAACACGTGTAAAACAAATTTACATTCGCTTGCATGCTGATACTAAAATCGCACGTTTTTCTATAGACCTACAAGATAAAGATGAAGGTGTTCGCATGCTTGTTTGGGAACAGTTTGAAGAACTTAAAAAAGTGCTCGAGGAAGAAATGATTGTCCCAGGTGTTTGGGAAGAACTTGCGTACAATGCTGCTGGACAACCCATTTCAAGAATTTCTTGGACCCTTGATCAAGTAAATATTTACAAGAAAGAGGACCATCAAAAAATATATGATTTCTTCATTCCTTTACTCGTTCGATTTGATCGATTTTATTCAACTTACGATGACATTCTAATTGGCTTATTGAAGTAGGCCAGCATCAGCTTGAAAAATATTGGTGAAAACGATGTATATAAGAAACAAAACCGAGAATTTCTTGTAAAAATCGGTCTAAAATCAGCTATTTCGATTATTTTTAACCCACAATATTTTTATACCATGGCAATTTCAAAAAAAGAATTAGATTTCAATAAAAACGACGATGCAATGCGTCTTAAAATAGCACAACTGGAAAGAGAACTTGCAAAAGTTTATGAAGGAGGTGGAAAAGCAAGAATAGAAAAACATCACAACAAAGGTAAGTTGACAGCACGCGAGCGCATTGACTTATTATTAGACAAAGGTTCATACCGCTTTGAAGTCGCTGCATTTGCAGGAAAAGGAATGTATGAAGAGCATGGCGGATGTCCTGCTGGTGGAGTTGTAATTAAAATAGGATATGTTTCCGGTAAACAATGTATCGTTGTAGCCAACGATGCCACGGTGAAAGCGGGAGCATGGTTTCCAATAACAGGGAAGAAAAACCTAAGAGCGCAAGAGATTGCAATGGAAAACAATCTTCCTATTATTTACTTGGTGGATTCTGCTGGAGTATACCTTCCAATGCAGGACGAAATTTTCCCAGACAAAGAACATTTTGGTCGAATATTCAGAAACAATGCTGTTATGAGTTCGATGGGAATTACACAAATTGCTGCAGTAATGGGTAGTTGTGTAGCAGGAGGAGCTTACTTGCCTATAATGTCCGATGAGAGTTTAATTGTGAACAAAACTGGTACAATTTTCTTGGCAGGTTCCTATTTAGTAAAAGCTGCTATTGGAGAAAGTATCGACAATGAAACATTAGGTGGTGCCACAACGCATACTGAAATTTCAGGGGTGTGTGATTACAAATCTGAGTCTGATGAAGAATGCATTGAGACGATTCGTGAATTAATGAGTCAAATCGGAGCACCAAAGTCAGCTGGTTTTGACAAAATAGAAGGTGTTCTACCGAAAAAAGACCTCAAAGACATCTACGGTATTTTACCAAAAGAAAGAACAAAACCTTATGATGTTCGTGATGTTATAGAATGTATTGTTGATGATTCAAAATTCACAGAATACAAAAAAGAATATGGTCAAACCATCGTTACAGCGTATGCCCGAATTGATGGCTGGAGCGTTGGAATAGTTGCCAATCAAAGGTCCATTACCAAAAATGGTAAAGGAGAAATGCAGTTTGGTGGAGTAATTTACTCTGACTCTGCAGATAAAGCCGCTCGATTCATTATGAATTGCAACCAGAAAAACATCCCATTGGTTTTCTTACAAGATGTTTCAGGATTCATGGTAGGTTCGAAAAGTGAACATGGAGGAATCATTAAAGATGGTGCAAAAATGGTAAGTGCAATGGCCAATTCGGTGGTTCCAAAATTCACAGTTGTGATGGGGAACTCCTACGGAGCAGGAAATTATGCTATGTGTGGGAAAGCCTACGACCCACGTTTAATGCTCGCATGGCCGACTGCAGAATTAGCAGTAATGAGTGGAGCTTCAGCAGCAAAAACCCTAATGCAAATTGAAATGGCTTCTTTAAAATCGAAAGGTGAAGAGATTACCAAAGAGAAAGAAAAAGAAATGTATGACGCGATTAAAAATCGTTACGATGAGCAAATCAGTCCATACTATGCGGCTTCTAGAATTTGGGTAGATGCAATTATTGATCCTGCTGAAACAAGAAACATCATCGCTTTAGGAATTGAAGCAGCGAATTTGAAACCTGCTGAGAAACCATATAACGTTGGAGTAATTCAAACATAAAAAACGGAACAAATGCTCAATTGGCAATTTAAACATTATAATGATTTGTCATTAAATGAATTTCATGACATCATTGCGCTGCGTATAAAAGTATTCGTTGTAGAACAAAACTGTCCTTATCAAGAACTTGATGGAAAAGACAAAAAATCCTATCACTTAATCTGTAGGAATGGAATTGGTGACCTTGTAGGAACAATGAGAATTCTTCCTCAAGGTGTTGCCTATAACGATGTTGCTTTTGGAAGAATTGTTCTTGACGAAGAAGAAAGAGGTGAAAAAGAAGGACATCAAATGATGAAAGAAGCAATGGCTTTTTGTCTAGCTGAATTTGGCGATGTTCCTGTTTACTTATCTGCCCAAAAACATTTAGAACCATTTTACAACAAACATAATTTTAACTCAACAGGAAAAGAATACTTAGAAGACGGTATTCCTCATGTCGAGATGTGCTATACCCCAATTAAATAAAACAAAATCATGTTCAACAATTTAAACAAAGGCTTATTGTTGGTTTTAGGAGCTTCCTTAGTCGCTTGCGGAACTTCAAAAAACGACAAAAAGAAAATTAATGCAAATTCACCTTATACGATAAACACAAGCTATTTGGATAAATCAACTTCTCCGAAAGATGATTTTTTCCAATTTGCAAACGGAACTTGGATCAAAAACAATCCTATCCCTCCTTCAGAATCACGTTGGGGAAGTTTCAATGAATTGGACCAGGTCAATAAAGTGAAATTAACCTCCATTCTCAACGAAGCATTGACTGCAAACGCACCAAAAGGAAGTGACCTTCAACTCATTGGAGATTACTACAAAGCAATGAAAAACGAAGACGCAAGAGCCAAGTTTTCATTGGAAAAAATTGAAGAAGTCAAAAAAGAACTTGAACAATTCAAGTCTAATGAAGACATCCCGCAAACTGTCTTTTCTTTGAAGGAAAGAGGTATTTCAGCATTTTACAGTATTTACGTAGGTCAAGATTTAAAAAACGTTGACCAACATGTGCTTTATTTATCACAAGGAGGACTAGGAATGCCTAACCGTGAGTATTATTTAGACCGAACAAACCAACCCATTCAAAAGGAGTACATTAAGTACATGACAAAAGCTTTCGAATTATTTGGATTTGACCATCCTGCTGAACGTGCAAACTATGCTTTTGAATTAGAATTGAAAATGGCTGAAACAATGATGAAGCCTGCTGAATTAAGAGTTCCGGAAAACACCTACAATCCAATGTCAATCGAAGAAGTTCAAAAAATGAACAGGTTCATTGATGTTAAACGTTATATTTCTAACTACAGCAATGGTAAAACAAAGCAAGTTATTGTAGGTCAACCAGATCACTTCATCAAACTATCCACTATTTTCGAACTCCAAAATTTCGAAAGCATCCACAATTACATCGCGTGGAAAATGATCAATCATTACGCTCCATACATGCATGAAGAGTTGGTGAGAATCAACTTTGATTTTTACGGAACTGCTCTTTCAGGCAAGAAAGAAATGAAACCAATCAATGAAAGGGCAATTGAGGAAATGACCAACAAACCAGTCAAAACAGCACTGGCTAAAGAATTTGTTGCACGTCACTTCTCTGAAGAAGCAAAAACAAAGGTGAATACAATGGTAGACCACCTTTTAACCGTTTATGAAGAGCGTATCAACAATTTAGAATGGATGACTACGGAGACAAAAAGGGAAGCTTTGAAAAAACTTCATTCTATAGGACGAAAATTAGGTTATCCTGACGAGTGGAAAAACCTAGACGGATTAACCATCGATGGTGAAAACTACCTGGCCAATATAGATGAATGCAATCGTTTTTACTACAAAGAAAACATGTCTAAATTGTCAGAACCTGTGGATAGAGATGAATGGGGTATGCCCGCTCATATGGTTAATGCTTACTACCATCCCTTGCTAAACGAAATTGCATTTCCAGCAGGAATAATGCAAGCGCCATTTTTTGACATCAACGCTGAAGACGCTGTTAATTATGGAGGCATAGGAATGGTTATCGGACATGAGTTCACTCATGGATTTGATGATATGGGAAGTAAGTTTGCTGCAGATGGGTCTTTCACAAATTGGTGGTCGGAGACTGACCGTCAGAATTTTGAAGAAAGAACCGAAAAGCTAGGCGCTACATTTAGTGGCTTTTGTCCTATTGATGGTCACTGTGTGAATCCAGATTTAACGATGGGTGAAAACATAGCCGACTTGGGAGGAATCACCATGGCTTATTATGCTTATGCCATGACAGATGAGTATAAGCGTGGGGAGATCAAAGAAGGATTTACACCAGCGCAACGCTTTTTCATTGCCTATGCTCAATTGTGGAAAATCAATTATACAGATGCTGAATTGAAAAAACGTATCGCAACTGACCCACACAGTCCGGGGAAATATAGAGTAAATGGACCTTTAATGAATTCACCAGAGTTCTTTGAAGCCTTTAATATAAAAGAAGGTGACCCAATGCGTAAAAGTGCGCAAGAAATTTCTAAGATCTGGTAAACTAGATTCAAAAGAATGAAAAAATTAATTGTAATTGCAGGGCCAACAGCAAGCGGAAAAACTTCGCTTGCTGTGGCATTGGCAAAACAATTAAAGGCACCGGTAATTTCTGCGGATAGTCGACAGTTCTACAAAGAACTTTCTATTGGAACTGCAAAACCTAGCGCAGAAGAAATGGATGGTGTTCCACATTATTTTATTGGATCACACAGCATTCATGACGCATTAACCGCAGGACAATATGAAAAGCAAGCCCTGGCCAAGACCGAAGAACTATTCAAGCTGCATGACTATATTATACTTGTGGGAGGCTCCGGAATGTTTATCAATGCTCTAATCTATGGTACAGACCAATTGCCACACGAACCAAAAGTACGTGAATTTTGGAATACCGAATTTGAACAAAGGGGAATTGAGTTTCTTCAGGAGAAACTAAAATCTGCCGACCCTGAATTTTTCGCTGAAGTAGATAAAGCAAATCCTGTTCGTCTCATTCGTGCTTTAGAAATCATAGAAATTACAGGTCAACCCTACTCTACACTTCGAAAGCAAAACAAGAAAGTTCCGCGTTATAATACGCACTACTTTGTCATTGATCACCCAAGAGAAGAATTATACAACCGTATAAATCAACGGGTCGACAACATGATTGAAGAAGGCTTGATTGCTGAAGTCAGAAAACACCAAGAATTTCAAAACTTACAAGCTTTAAATACAGTTGGGTATAAGGAAATTTTCGAATACCTTAATTACAACATCGCTTATGAAAGAGCGATAGAACTCATCAAACAAAACACCAGAAGATACGCCAAACGTCAACTCACTTGGTTCAGAAAGGAAGAAAATGCTATTTGGTTAACACCTGTCAATCAAGAAAGCATGATTCAATCAATACTTTCCACACTTTAGACCTTCCTTGGGTTTTGGCACTAAAAACCTTTGATATCAAAAATCATTTTAGTTATATTTGATGTAAACAAATCAATATGAAGCACATAATACTCACCCTACTGTTTTTCGGATTGACTTTTAGCGCATGTAAAAAGAAGGACATTGATTTTATCATGACAGGTCAGGTCAGCGCTTTAAATAACGGAGCAAACATCAGTAATGTGAGTATACAAGCTTATACCTCTAGTCTAAGTAACAACCTCCCAAAGTTAGTCGGAACCACAACAACAGATGCTTCAGGAAACTATGAATTAAAAATCGAACGATCAAAGTTTGAGCTTTTAACCCTCAAGTTAAATAAGGACAATTATTTCGAAGGCATAAAAACCTATTCTTTTGACGATTTGACCACAGCGCAAGAAAATGAAACTCAACACTCACTAAGTCCAAAAGCTTTTACTCACTTTATCGTCAAGAGCAACACCAACAATCAATTGAAAATTCAGAAAATTTCAGGAAAAACGGATTGTGAGGCATGTTGCGCAAACGGTATTTACATATACGAAGGACCAATAGACACCATTGTAAGTTGCGCCAACGATGGTGACACCTACATGAAGTTTTATTGGTGGAAATATGGACCTGGAGGCAACAACGTTTTAGCGAATGGAGTTGACAGCATTTACAACAATGCCTTTCAGACCATAGACTACAATTTTGATTTTTAAAGCATTACATTATAGCCTTCAAATAAATGTGTACTCTTTCATAAAACACGAAATAAAATACACATTTTCTCCATTACATTTTGTCATTCAATTAAATATACTCTATCTTTGCACTCCAATTTAATGAAAAATTGGGAAATCGTTAATCTTAAGCCCGACGATTTAATATAAACATCTTTCAAGTTTTTAAGATTGCTTGGAATACAATTAAAAGTTGCCAATATGGCTGAAAACAAAATTATTGCTCAGGGAAATCCTGAATTTGACTGGGACGCGTTAGCTAACGAAGGTTATAGTCAAGCCCAACACGCTGAATACGTTGATACGTATGGCGAAACATTAACTTCTATCAATGAGAAAGAAGTGATCAAAGGAACTGTTGTTGCAATTACAGACCGTGAGGTTGTTGTAAACATCGGTTACAAATCTGAAGGAGTTATTCCTATTAACGAATTTCGTTACAACCAAGACCTTAAAGTAGGTGATGAAGTTGTAGTATTTGTTGAATCTCAGGAAGACCGTAACGGTCAACTTGTTGTTTCTCACAAGACTGCACGTATGCACCATGCTTGGGATCGTGTTAACGAAGTGTTGAAAACTGGTGAGGTTATCACTGGTCATGTTAAGTGTAGAACAAAAGGAGGATTAATCGTTGATGTATTTGGAATTGAGGCATTCTTGCCAGGATCTCAAATTGACGTTAAGCCAATCCGTGACTACGACATGTATGTTGGAAAAGACATGGAATTCCGTGTTGTTAAAATCAACCAAGAATTTAGAAACGTTGTTGTTTCTCACAAAGCGCTTATTGAAGCAGAGCTTGAAGAGCAGAAAAAACAAATTATCTCTGGTCTTGAAAAAGGACAGGTTCTTGAAGGTACAGTTAAAAACATTACTTCATACGGTGTATTCATCGATTTAGGTGGTGTTGATGGTCTTGTTCACATTACAGATCTTTCTTGGGGACGTGTTAACCACCCAGAAGAGATTGTTCAATTAGATCAAAAATTAAATGTTGTAATCCTTGACTTCGATGACGATAAGAAACGTATCGCTCTTGGATTGAAACAACTACAAGCACATCCTTGGGATGCACTTGATGAGAACATGAACGTTGGAGATACTGTAAAAGGTAAAGTAGTAGTACTTGCTGATTACGGAGCTTTCGTTGAAATCGCACCAGGTGTTGAAGGATTAATTCACGTTTCTGAAATGAGCTGGTCACAGCACTTAAGAACAGCACAAGATTTCCTTACTGTAGGTGATGAAGTTGAAGCTGTTGTTCTAACATTAGACCGTGAAGAACGTAAAATGTCTCTTGGAATCAAGCAATTGATGCCAGATCCATGGGAAGAAATTCAAAACCGTTACCCAGTTGAGTCTAAGCACAAAGCTAAGGTTCGTAACTTCACTAACTTCGGAGTTTTCGTTGAGCTAGAAGAAGGTGTTGATGGTTTAATTCATATTTCTGACCTTTCTTGGCAAAAGAAAATCAAGCACCCATCTGAATTCTGTAAAGTTGGAGAAGAAATGGAAGTTGTGGTTCTTGAAATCGATCAAGAAAACAGACGTATCTCTTTAGGTCATAAACAACTTGAAGAAAACCCATGGGATGTATTTGAAACTATCTTCGGAGAAGGTTCGGTACACCAAGGTACTATCGTTGAACAAAAAGATAAATCAGGTATCGTATCTTTACCATACGGTGTAGAAGGAATTTGTCCTGCTAAGCACATGCGTAAAGAAGATGGTTCTAATGCGAAAGTAGAAGAGCAACTTGACTTTAAAGTGATCGAGTTCAATAAAGATGCGAAGAAAATCGTTGTTTCTCACTTAAGAACATTTGAAGAAGGTGAAGATAAACCAACTACTAAAAAATCTAGCGGTAAAGCTGGAGGTGGTAGTACTTCAAAAGCAATTAGTGATGTAAATAAAGGTTCTGAAAAATCTACATTAGGAGATTTGGATGCACTTGCAGCATTAAAAGAAAAAATGGAAGGAAAGTAATTTCTTAACATCTTAATACTAAAAGTCCCGGTTCATTTGAATCGGGACTTTTTTTATTTGATTCTCCGCCTTCTTAGCACTATGAATTTTAATGGATATCTTGCTTGATTGTCAACCTTTAAGTTAAAACCCTCAATCTGTAAGACTTTTATTGTAAAAAATGATATTCAAAAGATATATATAAAGATTTCTCGTCATCCCAATAAATTGGGATTCTGTCGAAAAGACAGGTTTCAGGCTAGGACAAATGGGAAAAAGAAGAAAAGCAGAGCTTTTCTTCTTTTTCCCTAACTTGACCCCACACACGACTGTCCTTTCGATCATCCCAAAATTCTTTGATTTTTGGGATGGAGAAATCTTATAAAAATGTTACTGGTATAGTCGCGGAGAATCACTTTTTTATTTATAATTCTTTGATTGTTCAACAAATTGTATTTTTACTTGTTATTAATACACTTCTAAAAAATAACAACTATTTTTATATAAAATTAAATTGATTATGATCACCATCACAGCAGTATTTTTATTGATCTCAGGAATTTTCGCAGCCTTAGCAAAAGTGAGAAAAAACACAAAACCTAGCGAGTTTATCGCTGTATTTATCCTCGGACTGAGTACGCTTATCCTGACAAAAGACTACTTCTTTGATGGAAATGGACCAAATCAAACCATCACTTTCATTCTTATCGCAACACTTAGTGTGAGTTTTGCTCTTGGAGAATTACTGAAGAAAAAACAACAACCTATTTTCTTAATTATCCCCTTTCTTTTAAGCTTTGTACTCCTACTCTTTCCTGAATTGTCAACACATGAATACTTAAGTCGTGGCGTTGAAGATGTGTTTATATTGCTTGGCTTTGCTGCAATAAGTGCGTTGACTCCTATCATCATGCATGTATTTAATCTGCTGATCAAATACCTAACTGCTAAATTTAGTCCTATCGTATGGAACAAAACCGATGCCCACTTATTAGAAAGCGCATTAGCTTACGCCTTTATTGGTGGAATTGCCGCTTTAGGTGGATTCCTTTTAGGAAAGTTAGGCCTGTTAATTGCCGCTACATTCTTCCTTTCCACTTCCTTTATCGCACGAAACAGAACTTCTATCACTCCTAGTATTTTATTGAGTACAGGTGGAGCTCTATTCCTTGTCTCAGCCGCTTTTATGATTATGGAACAAGCAGGATTTCAAGCATTAGACCTTACCAATGGAGAAGTGCTTGAAGGAATTTTTATGGCTGGATTTATTGCAGTGATCTACGAATTATTTATTCGATTGGCTCAACATAGAAAAGGAAAATGGAGGGTTTTGTTACTGTTTAAAGCCTTGTTCGTTCCTGTGATGATCATCTTTTTACTTGGCTTTGCTTACACACAATTGGAACGTTTAGGCGGCGTACTCACATTAAGTGCTTTGCTCATTTCTTTGGGCGTACTATCACTTTTATACAGTACTTTTAAAATCGCTTCGAATATTATTGGCCTTAAATTAATTACTTTAGGATCAGTTTTACTTATTGCTCCTTTATTCTCACCTGTCCAGCAAAGCTCAGGTATCGATTTAGGTGCTTTAGGGATTTCACAAGATGAACAGAGTAAGAAGCCAAAAGCAGCAGGAAAAAGCTATCACGAAAAACTAAATGAACCAAATGGTCAAGACCTTGCCCAAGCAATTGGAAAATGGACAATTGATGAGGAAGCTTCAAAAGTATTCTTTGAACTTGGTCCTGTAGGCGGAAGAACCAGTGGAGAGTTTAGCGTCGTAAAAGGAAGCTTCAACGTTAAGGAAAACACTGCACAGTCTGAAATATCTGTGGCGATGCCCGTAAAGAACATCACGACATTCAATTCTATGCGGGATGAATCACTTTTGGAAGAAGAATATCTTCATGAAGAAAAGTATCCTGAAATTAAATTCAAAGCTAAAAGCTTTACCCCGGAGGGAGATGCCTACAAAGTTGACGGAGAATTTACTTTACTAGGGGTCACCAAAGACTTATCGCTGACTTTAAAACTTGTCGGGATTGGTGAAAAAGATGGAAAGGAAATAATGGTTCTCTGGGGAAAAGCATCCTTGAACCGAACGGATTATGGAATGTCGTCTTCTGCAAAAATCGGGGATATTGTTGACTTTCATTTTGAAGTTCAGTTAAAAAGATAGCACCGTTAGGGTAAAAAACATTACCGCAAAGTGAAGAGTGATTTGAACAAAGTTAAAAAGTCAAGTAGATTTTAAATAGCTGTAAAAGAACTTTTGAAACAAAGACAACTTGCATTCTACATTTCATTCACTACTTTTAAGCCAGTGAAAAAACTGGTCCTCATACTCTTTTGTAGCCTGACTTTTATGAGTCAAGCACAGCCTTTTTTTGAAAATGATTCTGTTTTCAATCCAAAAAGAACCGCTTGGTCCAGCGGAATTATCGGTGCGGGTTGGGCAGGAAGTATTCTTACGTTAAGAAATGTGTGGTACAAAGAAAGTTGGACAAATGATTTTCACACATTTGATGATTCCCGACAATGGTTGGGTATGGATAAAGCAGGCCATTTTTTCACAGGCCACATGATTACCAAAAACATTTCATCGGTTTACCGCTGGTCTGGTATTGAAAGAAAGAAAAGTTTACTCATCGGTTCAGCTGTTGGATTTGGTTATTTGGCCAGTCTTGAGTTACTCGACGGCTACTCTGATGAATGGGGTTTTTCTTGGGCTGATGTGGGCGCCAACGCGCTCGGAGTAGCTTGGTACGCATGGCAAAATCTACTTTGGGAAGAACAACGCTTCAAACTAAAGTTCAGCGCCCACCTATCCCCTTATGCACAATACCGTCCAAATGTACTAGGAAACTCCTTCTCTGAACGATTATTAAAAGATTACAATGGACAGACCTATTGGATTTCTATTACTCCAAGTCAGTTTCTAAATACCTCATCAACATTTCCAAAATGGTTAAGTTTTAGTTTTGGATACAGTATAGACGAAAAGTTACACGGAGACCTTAATGTCTTTAATTATGTGGATACAAAAAGTGGAGTTAAAACCTTCCATGCTAAAAGTCAATACCTTTTCTCTCTCGACATAGATTTCGAACAGTTCAATCCAAAAAGAAAATGGATTTCAACTCTATTCAAAGTAATTAACCATGTTAAGGTTCCGTTTCCAACATTGATTTTCAATGGAAATAAATTGGAGGTAAGTCCGCTTTATTTTTAATTTAACCACAAAGCCCGCAGAGTTTTTCGTAAATAAAAAGAGGAGAATAGAAAGTTCCCTCTCTGTTCTCCTCTATGTTTTTCTTTCTCCGAGTAATCCGTTCTTATTCTTCGTATCTTTTCAACAACACCGCAGCAATATGTCCTCCAAATCCAAAAGTATTGCTCAAAGCATAATCTACTTTCGCAGGAACACCTTTCCCCACAGGGAAGTCATAACTGTCTTTACAACTCTCTTCGAAATCCTCAACGTTAATCGTTGGCGGAACCATTTGATCTTTGATGGATTGAGCACAAAGTATCGCCTCTACCGCACCAGCAGCACCTAATAAATGTCCTGTCATCGATTTTGTTCCACTCACCAACAATGATTTACGTTTTTCAAAAACAGCATCCAATGCTTTGATCTCACTAACATCTCCGTTTGGAGTTGATGTTGCATGCATATTGATGTAATCAACTTGGTCTGCGGAAATCCCAGCTTCTTCCAAAGCCAATTTCATTCCTTTAATTGCTCCTGCACCTTCTGGGTGCGTCCCTGTTAGATGGTATGCATCTGCAGCCATTCCACCACCAACAATTTCAGCAATAATATTTGCACCACGCTTTTTCGCATGTTCTAGCTCTTCTACAACTAAAGCTCCAGCTCCTTCTCCCATCACAAAACCATCACGGTTCACATCAAAAGGACGAGAAGCAGTGGCATAATCATCATTTTTTGTTGACAAGGCTTTTAAAGAACCAAAACCACCGATGGTTGCCGCCCCAATAGGAGATTCTGAACCACCTGAGATAATCATATCTGCTTTATTCCAACGAACATAGTTAAACGCTTCGATAATTGCCGTAGTTGAAGTTGCGCATGCAGAAACTGGTGCAAAGTTGATTCCGCGAAGCCCGTATTTCATAGAAATTACACCTGCAGCGATATCCACAAGAATTCTAGGAATAAAAAACGGGTTAAAACGAGGTGTTCCATCTCCATCGTGAAATTCTTTCAATTGATCCTCAAAAGTTTGAATTCCACCATTTCCAGAACCCCAAATCACTCCCACTCTATCTAAATCTAATGATTCAAAATCTATTGCAGCTTGCTTTACCGCTTCGTCTACAGCAACCAATGAGTATTGCGTAAACATATCATATTTCTTACGTTCTTTTCTATCTATATGGTCTTCCGGATTAAAATCCTTTAGCTCACAAGCAAATTGTGTCTTGAATTTAGAGGCATCAAATGTTTTAATGGGCGCAGCTCCACTGACTCCAGCAAGTGCATTTTTCCAAAACGCTTCAACTGAATTTCCAATTGGTGTTAAGGCTCCCATTCCTGTGATTACAACTCTACGCATAATATTTTAAGTTTTTTATTGCGGGGCGAATATAAGAATAATCAATTACGAATGATTCAATTAGGAATTACGAATTTTAGAATTACGAATGATTCAATTACGAATTGAAACAATTACGAATGGCTTTAACTCTGGGCGTGGTACCAAAAGCCCGTCGAATTGCAGCTAATTGTTCCACTTGGCCATCTTGCTCCCTACTCTCTACTCTTGCTCAATACTCTTGCTCAATACTCTTGCTCAATACTGTTTTGGGGCTTACCTAACCTTCTCTCCGTAAACTCCAAGAAAGTTAGGTCGGGCTATTCACTGTATCTTTTTTTACAAAAAAGGATGCCGTTGCTATCCCTAAGCCGAAAAAAAGAATTTCTGCTTCGCAACTGGCAGTTAAGTACGGAAAAACTTTCCGATTCTAAAATTAGTAAACTGAAAAGCTTAATCACTAAAAAGCAGGAAATGAACTCAAAGCATCCTCCCCCTTTATCCCCCTCCAAAGGGGGAAACGCAGATTCAAACATTTTAGCTTGAGAAAACACATGCCGATATTAAAATAAGTAAAACGGAAAATATTCATTCTTAAATCGTTCTAAAAAAGCAAAGACTTAATGACAGAATGACGTAAGTTTACAATCGGAACACATTTTGACAAGCCTTTTCTATGAAAATGATTCAATCAGACAAAAGCCGAACACTCGAGGCGCTTATTTACCCTTTATTGGTATTGATAGTGATGTGGTCTGTGTTTTTATTGGATCGTTATTTTCAATTGGGACTGTACAAATTTGGTGTTAAGCCACAAACTATGGAAGGCATCAAAGGTATATTCCTCATGCCATTCATCCATGGTCAACGCGACTTCTCTCACATCATCAACAATTCTGTTCCCACCTTCATCTTGTTAAGTACCTTGATCTATTTCTATCGTGAAATTGCATTACAAGTAACACTCTTTGTTTGGTTAGGAACTGGATTTTTATTGTGGTATTTGGCAGTCAACACCCATTCTTACCATATCGGTATGTCAGGAGTCCTTTATGGATTGTTTGGATTTCTTTTCATCAGTGGATTCTTTAAAAAGTATTTGCCCTTGCAAGCGATTTCATTATTTGTTGCCTTTGTATATGGATCAATGATTTGGGGAATCTTTCCTATGGAACAAGGTGTTTCCTGGGAAGGACATCTTTCAGGGTTCCTTGTCGGATCGTTATTGGCGGTTGTTTTCCGTAAAAAAGGTCCAGTACCTCCAAAGTACCGCTATGAAATTGAAAAAGAAATGGGAATTGAACCACCAGATTTAGAAGGTCAATGGAAAGAAAATCGGAGAATTTGGGAAGAGCAGCAATTGGCACGTCAGGAAGAAATTAGACAGCGTGTTGCAAAACTAGAAGAATTAAAAAGAGACCAACCAGCTGAGCCTGAAGGAAAAATAGAAAGTAAAAAAAAAACCTCAACATCAAACTACATTGACGTCAATTACCATTTCGTTCCCAAGAAAAAGAAAGAAGAAGAATAATGACTAAAAGTTAATTCACTCAAAATCACTAATCCTACCATTTGACCACATTAAATTAATATTCTACCGTTCAAGTAATTAAACTGAATTTAAGATCAAAGAATATATAAATTAGCAACAGCTATGAATTAGCAACATAAACCAACGTTTTTTTTGACTCCCATTTACTAAAGTAATTGGGAGTTTTTTTTTTATAATTCTAAAACGGGAGCATTCTTCACTTTTGTTTTTTCGAAGTAATCAGCCAGTACTTTACTACTCAATTCACCATCTGTGAAAATTTCGAATACTGCAGGTCGGTCATTTGATTGAATCGCGTAAAAGGCATCCAACTGATTATCGATTTCCTCCATTGAATTCGCTGCATAGTAATTAACGTTAAAAGCTGCGCAAATTGATTGCGCTGAAAAATTGTGTTTCGCCACAAAAAATTCGTCTCCATTTGGAGTGGTTTGAGGACCAGGAATAATATTGAAAATACCTCCTCCGCCATTATTGATCAAGAACACACGAAAGTTTGAAGGAACATGGTGATTCCAAAAAGCATTGCTATCGTAAAAGAAGCTAATATCTCCTGTAATGAAAGTATGCAATTTATTTTCTCCGACAATGGCGTTTCCTATCGCTGTGCTTGTAGAACCATCAATCCCACTTGTTCCTCGATTACAGAAGTAGGAAACACTCTTAATTGGATCAAAAAGTTGAGCATAACGAATCACAGAACTATTTGAAAGGTGCAAGTCGCTTTGATCTGGGATGGTATCTAAAATCAGATTGAAAACAGATAAATCTGAATAAGGTATTGTATCTAGATAATCCAAATGATTACCTTGAACGAGATAATCAAGTTGTTTCCATTGTTCACCATAACGTGAATTGTTCCTTGAGAATCCTTCCTCTAAAAGCACATCAAAAAAATGATTTGGCTGCATTGGAATTGAATTGGTCAAAGACTGAAAAGTATCCATGAACTGGAATTCCTCACCGATTTTCCAATGATTTTTCGCTTGATATTTTCGTAGATAGGACTTGATTTTCTTGGAAATTACAGCTCCTCCAATGGTAATCAACAAGTCCGGCTGATACAATTCCGGATCTTCATCCAAGAAACTTGTAATGGTTCTATCGATGCAATGAACAAAGCTTCTGTCTTGTAAATTACTGGTGTTTTCAACCACAACAGCCACGCTTTTATCACTGGCTAAATTCTTTAACTGTTCATTTAAAAAGGCATTTTTGGGCATTTGTCCACACAAAATCATCTTTTTTGCTGAACTGTTCCATACATTACGCAGATGTTCTTTTTGAACACTGGTCAATTGGGCGTTCAATGCGAACAACTCAGTAGTTTTCTGAGGAAATTCTTTCGCAGCTTTATCTGCATCAAGGGTAGCATACAACGGTTCTGAAAAAGGAAAGTTAAGATGAACAGGTCCTCCTTTTAAAGACTTTGCAGTATTCATTACCTCATCAATGGATCTTTTATTGAACCATTTTTGATCTTTCGACTGTGGACTTTCAAACAAGCTTGAAGCAGCACAAATATGGTTTTGGAATACATTTTCCTGACGGATTGTTTGGCCATCACCTTGGTCAGTCCACTCGCTAGGACGATCGGCAGAAACCACAACCAAAGGAATATTTCTGTAAAACGCCTCGCTTACGGCAGGATAGTAATTCAAAAGTGCGGAACCAGAAGTACACATCACTGCCACAGGAGAATTTGATTGCTCGGCCATTCCCAAAGCATAAAAAGCCGCACTTCTTTCATCAGGAATTACAAAACATTTAAAACGCTCATCATTGGCAAAAGAAACCACCAAAGGGGCATTTCTAGAACCTGGAGAAAACACAATGTACTTAACTCCATGCTGATGAAAAGATTCTACCAACTGTTGAACTCCGACTTTCTCACTAATTTTTCCCATTTCACTATCACTTTTCACTGCGAAGATATATTCTTTTTCTATACTTAAAGTTGAATAAACATAGATTTTTAGATAAAGACATAAATCTATTCCCACACTTTTATATAAAGAAGAAATAAGTTAGATTTGTAGTCAAACTACTAATTAACATGAAACTACTATTTTCTTTACTTCTACTATTGATTTCTTCTGGAATCACTTTCGCTCAAAATTCAAACTTTACTTCAACATCAGAAGAACAATACCATAGCCAGATAGAAGCGCATAAAATGCCTACGACGACCTACACTTATCAGGCTGGCATTCCTCAAAACCAGAGCCATACCTTTGATTTATCCTTAAACCACTTGTTTTCTTGTTTTGGAATAGGTTTTACATCTTCCCAAACGAATATTGACCCTGGACAATTCAAAATCAGTTACAGAACAAGAAACACAGGAGGAAATTGGTCTGAATGGATGAATACAGAAGCGGAATTTAGTCCAGATGAAACACCTACTGTAAAGTATTGGTCTGACGCGTTATTCACTAGTGATGCTACCAGTCAAGCTGAAATCCAAATCAAAGTTTCAGTTCCAGTTGAAGTGAGTCATGTACAAATCGATTTGTTTGATGGAAACTACCAAGACGCAAAAGATTTATCTGATGACACCAACGATTCAAATACACCACAAAAAAGTACCAAAACAGCCCGTGCCAACTGTCCTGAGGCACCACAAATCATTACCCGGAGTCAATGGTGTGGTGGTTCTGCCGCCTGCTCACAAGTAAACGCTTGGTACAATCCAACGTATATCAATATAGGGCACATCGTTATTCATCACGGGGCATCTCCAAACACTTATTCTAGTGGACAAGCAGTTGTGCGTTCGTATTACAACTATCATGTCAACACGCTTGGCTGGGCAGATATTGGTTACAATTATTTAATCGACAAATATGGTAACCTTTACCAAGGGCGACACAATCCAAACTTTCCAACTTCGGACGTTAGAGGTGCACATGCAGGTTCGGCCAACAGCAGTTCCATTGGTGTCAATTTCTTAGGAAATCTTGATGTAACAATTGCAACCACTCCACAGTTAAACAAACTATATGATTTATTAGCGTGGTGGTTTGATTACAAAGCATTGGATCCTTTAGGATCTGCAAATATGCAAACCCAGGCGTATGGTGTGCAATACATGGAACGAATTACATGTCATCGGGACATTAACCCTACTTCTTGTCCAGGAAATGATATGTATGCAAGAATGCCAAGCATAAGACAAGCAGTCCAAGCGGTAATCGACGACTGTAATAATGTTGTTACTGATCAAATCGCTCCATCAACAAATGTAACTTCCACTTACGAATGGCGTGGTCACGATTTTTGGACAATGTTTGACGACACTGATAACCCAGGAGGAACTGGTGTTGAAAAGCAATTTTACCAAGTTTTAGATTTTGATGGTACAGAATGGAGAGCGAACTCAGACAATGGATTTTTCAACGACAACTTTGACAACGCTATACATTCAGAGTGGACAATTCAAAACGGGACTTGGGCAATCAACAACAACGCCCTACAACAAAATGATGAAACGATAGGAAACACTAATATCTATACAGAACTAACACAGAACGCAAGCCATGAGTTCCTCTATCAATGGTCGGTAAACATGAGTGGAACAGGTTCAAATCGAAGGTCTGGTTTACATTTTTTTGCAGATAATCCCACACTTACCAACCGCGGAAATTCATATCTAGCATGGTTTAGAGCAGACGACAATTCTGTTCAGATATACAAGGTAGAAAATGATGTGTTAAATCTTGTTGCGAATGTTTCCCACACCATCAACGTTAATACTTGGTATGATTTCAAAGTAACATTTTCGCCAACAACAGGTGAGATTATCGTTTTTATTGACAATGCCAGGGTGGCATCATACACAGACCCATCACCATTTACTTCTGGGAGCTACATTTCTTTAAGAAACGGAGATTCACAAGTTCACTTTGACAATTTAAAAGTCCGAAAAAACAGAGATTTTCAAGAGAAAATAAGTGTTGGCCCTTTAGCTACGAAAGACAGTCGCTACGAGAGTCCAAACAACACTATTGATGCATGTAGAATAAACTCTTTAGTAAAAGATGGTGCAGATAATTGGTCTGCCCAAAACGCCAAAGCTTTTTACATCGACTGGACCGCTCCAACGACAATGGCAAGTGTAGTAGAACCATGGCAAACTGATGATTTCACCGTTGATTTTGATGACCAAGATAACGTGAACGGAAGTCAACTTCAAAAATCATTTTATCAAGTCATTGATTACGACGGTTCACATTGGGGAGCGAATGCTCAAAATGGTTTCTACAGTGATAATTTCGATCAAGCCACAATTCACCCTAACTGGACTGCAGAAAATGGAACATGGACTAGCGCAAATGGTCACTTAGAACAAACCGATGAATCTTTAGGAAACACAAATCTATACGCTTTTCTGAAACAGGACCTTTCCAATAGATACCTTTATGACTTCAACATGAAGTTAAGTGGAAACGGGAATAATAAAAGAGGCGGTTTTCATTATTTCAGTGATAATCCTACAGCTCCCAACAGGGGAAATTCATATTTCATTTGGTTTAGACAAGAGCTTCAAACGCTTGAATTTTACAGTGTAAGCAACGACACCTTCATGCAACAAAAGGTCGTTCCAGTTAGCTTTAGTGAAAATGTTTGGATGAATATTAAAGTGGTATATGATAGGGTTACAGGAGAAACTTTTGTCTATAAAAACAACAAGTTAATCGGGGACTGGAAACACGATAACCCACTATTTTCTGGAGATTATGTTTCTTTTAGAAGTGGAAACAGCATTCTTTCCGTAAGAAATTTCAAAGTGTATCGTTCTAGATACCCATCAACCCAAGTTAGCATTGGTGATCCAACAAGTGATATTAGGTATCAAAATCCCGACCCCAACACTTATTCTGCAAAAGTAAAATCAATTGTGCAAGACAGTGCTCAGAACCTCTCAGAAATTTACCTATTAAATTTAAACATTGACTGGACTCCACCGGTCGGATTAACGCATGTTTATGATGGTTCAGGAAATGATATCGACACCTTCTACACTGCGAATGCCATTACTGCAAATTGGAATTCAGCTACAGACATTAACTCTGACATTTCTCATTATGAAATGAGTGTTGGCACTACACCAGGTGATTCCAACAGTGTTGCATGGACCAATGTTGGGAACACAACCAACCACTCACTCAACAACCTAAGTTTGAATGGTGGAACCATGTATTATGTGAACATAAGAGCTGTAAACAATGCTGGGCTATCATCAGGAATTATCAGTTCAAACGGACAGTTCTTGGAGTCTCAAGTAGGTCTTACAGAAGATGAAATCTTACCGTTTTATATTTATCCAAATCCATTTACAAATCAAATCACTATTGATTTCATACAAAACCTAAAGGATGTTACTTTAGTTTTATATAATGTTAATGGTCAGGTTATAAAAAATCAAAAAGTGAATCAAGTTGATCAAACTTCATATGAAATGAAAGTAAGCAATTCACTAGCGAATGGGGTTTACATTCTTGAAGTGAGGTCAGAAAACGATGTTTGGAAGGTAAAGTTGATTAAAAGATAATTGATTTAAGTCTCTATTATAAAAAAGGGAGAAAAGAAGGTGTTCAACCTGATCTTTTCTCCCTTTTGACTTTAAAAGCAATACCCGTTAATAATGAACACTGCTTCAATTATTTTTCATTCGAACAGGATGTAAGCTTATTGACAATAAACAAGCTACCTCGTCTTCTAAAACAGTTTTTTCATATAATCCTTTGCCTCTTCAGCGGTAATCAACTTAAGCTTTAGCAAGTAATCGATTACATGATCAAAATCCTTGTCGAATCGAGCGCCTTCATAATTCCAATTGGTTTCGCTGAGCCATTTTGTAACATCTTCCAGCTTTAGACCATATCTCCAAGCCAGAACTTGAGGCGTATTTTCATCCTCCTTCACCATTTTTGCTTTTTTATTTACGATATCCAGCATGGTTTGTAACTGTTCTGCGTATTCCTCTGCAACTTCAGAACGAACAGCAATCACAAAACAAGGCCAAGGAGTAACGACTTCATCGATGTAGCGACATTTTTCTTGCTCTGTATATGGGTGAGTTGTGTATTTTTCCCACAAAAATGCCTGTGCTTCGTTATTTTGCAAAGCCCAAAGTCCTCCGTAAACATCTCCAACACTGTTGAACCTCAACTTATCGATGTCCCATCCTTTTTGATCTGCCAGAACATATGCCATCAAGTGAGAACCAGATCCTTCACGAGAAATGGCAAAAGTTTTTCCTTCCAACTCATCTGTTCTTTGAATTGATTTATCATCAAAAGGAACATGAATTCCCCAATGCAAAGGAGAAGTTACATAAACCTGTAAGATTTTAGCATCTAAACCTTGTAAAATGGCGCGAGAAACTCCTTCAGTTAACAAAACAGCAACATCAATGGTTTTATTTTTTAATCCTTTGATCATTTGTCCTGTTCCTCCTCCCATATCTTCCCAATGCAAGGCTATATTTTCTTTACGAAAATCACCTTCTTCCATGGCTAATCGCCAAGGCAAATTGAAATGTTCAGGAACACCTCCTATTTTTAATCTCATTTTATTCTTCATTTCCTAAAAATTGTTTTTCGTATAAATTCTTATAAAAACCATCTTTTGCTAAAAGCTCTTGATGACTTCCTTCTTCCATCACACGACCTTGATCGAGCACAATAATCTTATCGGCACGTTGTATCGTTGATAATCGGTGAGCAATAACAATAGAAGTTCTTCCTACGGTCAGTTTCTCTGTGGCTTTTTGAATCATTTCCTCGCTTTCATTGTCCACACTTGAAGTTGCTTCATCTAAAATTAAAATGTGAGGATTATAAACATAAGCACGAATAAAAGCAAGTAATTGTTGTTGACCTGTCGACAACACACCACCACGTTCACCGATTTCATAATCGTAATTATTGGGTAACTTCATAATGAATTGATGCGCCCCAACTGCTTTTGCAGCTTCAACAACTTGTTCTCTTGAAATGTTCTTATCTCCTAGCGTTATGTTTTGCATAATGGTGTCAGAGAATAAAAACACATCTTGAAGAACAATAGATATATTTTTTCTTAGATAAGTCAAATCAAGGTCACGAATATCGGTGTTTCCTATTGTGATGGTTCCTTTTTGGTACTCATAAAAGCGTGATAACAAGTTTACAATGGAAGATTTCCCGGCTCCTGTTGCCCCTACAAACGCAACTGTTTGGTTCGGTTCAATATTCAAATCAATGTCCTTTAACACCCAATCCTTATCCTGATAAGCAAACCAAACTTTACTAAATCGAATATTTTGTTGAAAATCTAACTCTTTAAGTTCACCAGCATCCTGAATTACCTCATCTCTATCTAAAGTTTTAAACACCCTTTCAGCTCGAACAACTCCTCTTTGAAGGATATTGAATTTATCAGCCAACTGACGAATTGGACGATATAACATGTTTACCCACAAGGTGAATTTAACAATTGTTCCAGTAGAATCTGCAGCCACCGAGAGTCCGCTAGTCAATGACCATGCACTAAAAACAATTAAGAAAGCAATTGATAAAGAGGTCAAGAATTCGACTACTGGAAAGAAAATCGAATTCGCCCAAATGGTATCAATATGTGCTTGTCGATGACGTGCATTAATAGCTGCAAAACGTTTCTGTTCAATTTTTTCACGGTTAAACAACTGTAGAATTGACATTCCAGTAAGGCGTTCTTGTACAAAAGTATTTAACCTATTGACCTCCACACTTTCTTTTTGATAAGCTTTTTTCATTGCTTTTGCAAATATTCTTGTGGCCACAAGGAGTAAAGGAATAGGCAACAATACAAAGAAAGTCAGCATTGAATTTGAATAAAACATCCAAACAACAATGGTTATAAGGATGATAATATCTTTGAACATATTGATCAATCCTTGCGAGAAAATTTCAGAAATGGCTTCTAAATCTGAAACGATTCTTGTTACCACCGACCCAATTGGAGTTTGATCGAAGTATTTCATATTGAAGGACATCATGTGGCCAAACAACTTAATACGAATATCTTTAATTACTGATTGTGCCAGCAAATTCGCAAAAAAGGTCGTCATAAATTGGAATACCGCTTCAATAACCAGCATTCCAATTACGATTAATGTCCACCACCAAAGCGCCTTTGCATCTTGATCTTTCACGATGTATTCGTCCACCATATCACCAATTATACTTGGGCGTAGTGGAGAAAGAACAGCCAATCCGATAGTAAAAATGAACGCAAGAAATAAATACTTTCTATACGGCTTTACATAAACGAACAATCGCTTAAGAATATAAAAATCGAATATGTTTTTTTTAACTTCAGCCATACTGCAAAAATAGCCTGACAGATGAGATTTCCATACTTTTTACTTATAATTTATATGAATAACAACAGAATCTACACTTCTGTTCAACGTCAATTCAAAAACAAGCGTTAACTTTGTGTTTTACAAAAGATAATATGTCAAATAAAAGAGGTGAAATAGAAGATTTGATTTTCGGAGTTCGTGCTGTAATAGAAGCAATTGACGCCAGAAAGGAAATCAACAAGATAATGATTCAGCGTGGAATGGACAAAGCGCTATTCAAAGAGTTAAAAGAGGCTTTGGCCAATAAAAAATACACTTTGCAATTTGTACCTGCTGAGAAGTTAAACAGATTAACACAAAAGAATCATCAAGGGGTTATTGCATTTATTTCTCCAGTAATTTATCATGAGTTATCGGATGTTCTTTCAGATGTTTTTGAACGTGGAGATATACCTAACATTTTAGTTTTGGACAGAATTACAGATGTTAGAAACTTTGGTGCGATTGCAAGAACGGCAGAATGTTCTGGAGTTCATGCGATTCTTATTCCAGATAAAAACTCTGCATTAATCACTAGTGATTCAATCAAAACTTCTTCTGGAGCACTCCACAAGATACCTGTTTGTAAAACAAGAGATTTAGAAGAATCTGTGGCTTTCCTTAAAGAATCAGGTTTACGTGTGGTTGCATGTACAGAAAAAACACATGACTTTGTATTTGATGTAACATTAAGTGGTCCAACAGCAATCATTATGGGTTCTGAAGAAGATGGTATTTCACAAGCCTTATTAAATTTGGCACATCAGCGTGCAAAAATTCCACTTCTTGGAACCATATCTTCGTACAATGTTGGAGTTTCAGCAGGAATTGTTTTGTATGAAAAAATGAGACAAATGATATTGAGTTAAACAATTGACGAAATGATAAAAGGCCGGGGATGAATATTCTCGGTTTTTTTTATTTTTAAGAGAATATCTTCTACACACTTAGGGTGAAAGTAGTTTCAATCGCTTTTTGAAAAGCGTTAACGGTTCGCGCAAAGCTTTGCAACATTCTATTTTGATTGAAATATGCTCTTCGTGTTAGAACCCTATAAAATTGTAGCTTTATTTTATTCCCAAAATCAATGGAGGAACTTCTTCTAAATGTTCAACACGTTCAATGGTTGCATTGCTTTCGAATTTCTTTTCAGGATCGAACAAAACACCACGAATACCAGCATTTTCTGCACCAATCACATCTGCTTTAAAATCATCTCCAATCATAATGGACTCATTAGCTTTCGCTTTTGTACGGCTTAAAGCACCTTGAAAAACAAGCGGATGTGGTTTTGTCACTCCCACTTCTTCACTGCACAGAATATCATCAAAAAAATGAATAATCCCACTGTTTTCAAGTTTCGTAAACTGCACTTCTTTAAAACCATTGGTTATTATGTGCAAGCGGTAATTGTTGTTTTTTAAGTCCGTTAAAACCTCTTTCGTTGAAGGAAAAAGATGAGTTTGGTAGGGAGAAATTTGTAAGTAACGCTCCCCCATTGTTTTCCCCAGTTTGTCGTCATTCACCTCAAAACTTTTTAAGGTATCTACAAATCGACCATTTCTCAATTGGGTTTTATCTATTTTTCCAGCGCCATAATCATTCCAGTAACGGGCATTTACATCCCTATAGACCTTTAGAAATTCTTCAAAAGAAGCAGAATAATTATTCAACTTTAATTCTTCATACAAAACACGTAATGCGCTTTCAGAATTCTTATCAAAATCCCAAAGGGTTCTGTCTAAATCAAAAAACACATCTTTTATAATATTCATAGCATCAAATCTTTTATGAAATACGTTCCTCCGGTAATAAGGAAGCAATCTAGGGTAAGAAACAAGATGATCAGCGGAAATGTTTTGCGTTTGTGCTTATAAAACTTAGCGACAATAATTGAACCTAAAGGAATTGACAAGAAAAGTGGAAAGGCCCAACATGTAAAGTAAATCCCAACCTTTCCTTTTAAATAGATAATACGCCTATTCATTTTGGTGAACTTTTTCTTCACTGGAACTGTTTTCCCTTTTCGTTCTGCTTTTCTCACACGTCGGGCATGTCTTTTTACAGAAAGTTGCATAAAATAATTACTGGCAAAGTAAAAAATGGTTGCTGAAATATACCCTCCAATTGAACAAGCAATAAAGGTTTCCAAGAAAGTTAAGTCTGCTGCTGGTCCCGCTATGGGAGCAAACATAAATTTCCAAGTACTAAAAAGTGTAAAGCTTATGTAAGTCCACATCTATATCCTATACTTTTTCTCCAAATGCAAGATCTCCGGCATCCCCCAGACCAGGAACAATATATGCTTGAGCAGTCAACTCTAGGTCTACAGCACCTACCCATATTTTGGTAGATTTAGGCACTTTTTTCTCAATAAAATTCAGGCCTTCTTCTGTGGCAATTCCAAAAACCAAATGAATTTGCTTGGGTGTTCCGTACCTTTTTAACACCTGATAAACAGCAGCTAAGGAATTACCAGTAGCCAGCATTGGGTCACTAATAATTAAAACCTTACCATCTAAACTTGGCGAGGCACAATATTCTACTTCAATTTCAAATTCATCCTTAGATGTATGTTTTCTAAAAGCACTGACAAAAGCCGAATCTGCCTTATCAAAATAATTCAAGAGTCCTTGGTGCATGGGTATACCTGCACGTAAAATGGTAGCCAATACAATTTCATCATCGCATGTATTCATCATTGCTTCTCCGAGTGGAGTAGTGATTTCTTTTTCCGAATACTTTAAAGTTTTAGAGAGCTCATAGGCCATTATCTCTGCGATACGCTCTAAATTTTTGCGGAAACGAAGGCGGTCTTTCTGTACTCTCGCATCACGAATTTCAGACAGAAACTGATTAAAAATCGAATTGGTTTTTGAAAAATTAGTTATCATGGTTGCAAATTTAGCTCTAAAATACCATGTTCTTATGAAATGAAAGGGTTAATCTTGATTTATTTATTCGACATGAATTAAAATCTATTCCGATCCCCTCTATCAAACCCGAATTGTTTTAATAAGATTTTTCCATCTCTGATCTCAAAGATTTCAGAAATAGAGAAGTGACAATCGATTGGTATTGACGTAGAAAAAAAGAAGAGGGTAGAATGTTTAGAATGACTCGATTGGTTCAACCTCTACTCGTTTGAATTCGAAGGGCACATTAACCACACAAGAGAAGTCGAATCCAGCCTCCTTCATTTCAACATCTTCTTTGGTGTATTTCCAGACTACAACAACATCATGTCCTTTTTCAAACAAATCATTCATTTTATGCAATAAGAATAAAATTTGCTTTGAGGTTGAGATGTTGAAATACTCCATATTGAACACCAATTCTGTTCTCGTATTCGGTGCAGATGAATAAGCATAGAACCACTTCAAAACTGGAGCCCAAAATTCATCCGCAGGTTGAGGAATAGCTCTCCCTTGAATCAACATTATTCCTGATTCCGAGTTAAAGTTAATATATGGCGTATTGGCGGTTGCCGCTTTTTCTAAAACTTCCATTCACATTTACAATATCAAGTCCACAATATCATAATTATTTTGTGTCTTTCCAGCCCTTTCATAAAAAACAGAACGAAGATATAGATGAATTGATTCTTTACAAGGATTAAGCGCTGTTTTTATTAGATAAATAGCTAAAAACCTTAAATACCGCTTCTTTTTCAATATTCCCCAGCTGAAAACCAGCCTCCAAAAACGCCTTATCTAACTCTTTTTCAAAGTAATACGACACACTCCCTATCATATGTACCTTAAATTTTAAATTTAAAGGCTGTAAGGCAGTTGTACAGAAATCTATAAATGAACGATTTAAAATTTTCTGAATCACAATTTCAGAACGAAATTTATGCGCAATTTTAGTCAATCCAGCAACAAACATTCTTCCATCCGATTCATAAATGCGATGCAGGACAGGCTTATGTTCAAAATAAGCATCAATTTCTTGTACGATTAAAAAAGGTAATTCTTTTCTAAAGTATGATTGAAGCAGACGCTTACCGATATCGAATCCGCTTCCTTCATCTCCGAGCATATAGCCTAGACCTGAAGTTTGCTGAACGATTTTATGGCCATCAAAATGAGCGGCAACCGCTCCTGTCCCCAGAATCCCTATAACCCCCTCGGTATCGCCTAAATGGGCTACACAAGCTGCATAAATATCTGTTTCCACTTGTTGAACAAGCAGCGAGAATTTTTCTAAAAAACGGATGACTTTATTTTTGGCTTCATTACTTTCACAACCTGCGCCAAAAAAATAAACTGAACTACCTTGGAGTTGTTCCACTTCGATCAAATCTGAAATAACCTTCAGTTTACTGTTTGATAATTCTTGGGGATGCAAACCAACAGTCGTAATTGACTTTTGTTGTCCCGAAATATCATGAAAAACCCAAGTAGATTTTGTTCCACCGCTTTCAACAACTATCATTTAATTGTGTTTTAATACCAGTCGAATCGGTAGCCAAGGTTAAATGAAACAGACAAAGGTGAAATGTCATTTCCTAGAATCGCATAAGGATCGTACAATCTTGTAATTACTTCTAAGCCCATATCAAACATCAAAGCACCACGAATAGGAAGTTGGTATTTCACGCCTATTGTCCCTCCAAAAGCGAATAACAATGAATATTGTGGGCTTAGACCTGTTAATGGCTGCGGTGGATAATCTGCAGTTTCATAATCTTTGATATCATATTGACTATCCATACGGTAATCTGCGCTATAAGAACTCAGAATTCCTTTAATGTGTCCCCCAGCAAAAACTGCAAACCCTATGTCATATTGATTAAAAAGGTAGTAGCGTGTTCCCCCATCAACTGCAAAGTAAGATGTTTTAGCAATTAAATCAGCGTCTGCTAAGGAAGGAGTCACCCCTGGTTTCCCAGAAACAGATGTTTCACTTACATTTTTTACAGGCAACATATAAGCGGCACGCACAAACAAAGTATTTTCAGGAGTTCGGGGTACTTCTAGAAAAATATTTCCTCCTATTCTATTAACGGGCAAATTTATACCATGAAAAGTACTTACCCCTCCACCCAATGAAAATTGAGCCACACTCACATTTGTTGTTGCGGTGAGTAAAAAAATCAATAATCCTATCCAATATCTTTTATCCATTTCGGTTTACTTTTTAACGTTCTTTTAAATACAGGACAACTTTCTGAATGAGCGCCTTTTAAATAGCTTGTACTCATCAAAAATTCTTCCACAATCTTTTCTCCGGTAAATTTAAAATATTTTTTAAACAACCTCGTCCACTCTTTATGTGAATACCCTAGGTGTTCATCTAACCATAAATTAAAACTACCATATTTTTTTTGAATCTCAATAACTTTTTGAGCATTATAAATCACTGCTTCGATTTTCCTCTTGTTTCGTACTATTCCAGCATTGTTCATTAACTCCTCAATCTTCTCCTCACCGTATTGCGCAATTTTATTTACCTGAAAATCATCAAAAGCCGACTTGAAATTTTCTTCTTTTTTCAATATTAAAGACCAACTCAATCCCGCCTGATTAATTTCAAGAATTAAACGTCCAAATAATTCATCATCGCTTGTTGTTGGAAAACCATACCGTTGATCATGATATTTTTTATCTAAATTGTTTTCGTTTAAATCTTTTGTAAATTCGCAATAATTCATTACTTAACTAACGTATGAATGAACAAAAAAGTTGTAAAAAAGCAATAAAAAATGGCAAATATTTTTGAATTCAATGGTTTCAAACCAGTTGTACATCCTTCAAGCTTTGTACACCCCAATGCCACTGTAACAGGGAATGTAATCATAGGTAAAGACGTTTATATTGGTCCAGGTGCTGCTATTCGTGGTGATTGGGGGAAAATTGTAATCAAGGATGGCTGCAACGTACAAGAAAACTGTACAATTCATATGTTTCCAGGCACTACAGTTACACTACATGAAGGGGCGCACATTGGCCATGGAGCAATTGTTCATGGAGGAATCATCGGAGCCAATTCTTTGATAGGAATGAATACGGTAATTATGGACGATGCCGTTATTGGTGAAGAATGTATTATTGGAGCATTGAGTTTTGTTCCAGCCAAAATGAACATTCCAAAAAGAAGCTTAGTGATTGGTAATCCTGCTCGCGTAATCAAGGAAGTCAGTCAAGAAATGATTGACTGGAAAACCAAAGGAACCGCACTTTACCAAGCGCTTCCAGGGGAATGTTATGCAACACTTAAACCGTGTGAACCCTTAACAGCGGAAGAAGAAAACAGACCCAGTCAGGAGCGTATGTACAGCACTTGGGAGAAGATTAAATCCAAGTAATTTTGGAGACTTCTCAGCTTCTCATCTATCAATCCTTCTTATAGGCCAAGAATGCTTTTTCTGCTGGATAAGCGTTAAATGTCCCACTTGCTTTTGCCACCAACACATCATCTTGATTGATTACAGAAGCCTCAACATACAACAAGCGTTTTCCTGCGGAAATGACCTTTCCAATTGAAACCAAGTGATCTCCCATTCTCACAGGTTTTAGGTAATTCACTTGCAACTCAACAGTGCTTACCACATTCTGATTTTTCCCAGCGATGGTCAGTGCTGCAACACCAAGAGTCCCGTCTATCAGCCCTGCAATTACACCACCATGAGCCGCGATTGGAGTAGCCAAATGTTTCTCTTTAATCTCAAGCGTGTATTTCACTTCACCTTCCTTTAAAACTTCAAGTTCCATCTCTAGTAGAGCACCAAATTTGTTGGACTCTTTATACATTGTCAATACCCTTTCGTCAATCATTTTTCTCAAAATTTTCTACAAAAGTAAGCTTATTCAAGTAAAAAAGGAGAAAAGACTTAACTTTGAACAAGCAAAGTATTATGAAAACTGTTAAATATGAAGTTTTTTAAACGCAACAAAAAATACAAAGGTGATTCGACCAAAAAACCGGCATCAAAGCTAAAGGTAAAACCTTTTGAATACCATCCGAAGATCATTTTAGCATGGGCCAAAGGAATTGAAGGCAACAGCGACCTTTTGAACTATCTTCTTGAGCATGATTATAAGGAATTGGTTATGGCTTCACACGCCATTCATTTGAGGGATAAAGCTAGAGACTGGCTAATGGAAAACGGATATCCACACATCATGGCTATGATTAATGCTGCCGAAGGGAATAAACAAGCTTTACAATGGTTGAGAATGAACAACTTTACTTTATTTTACAACATGGCTTTGGCCATAGATGGTCATGACGAAGGATTTAAATGGATCAATCAAAACAGCACACAAGAATACTTTTACCTCACGAAAATAATCAAGGACGTTAAAGATGGAATTGAAGAAGGTCACAATGACATTCATAAAAGAAGCAGAGATTAGTGTGAATACAGATGAGTTGAGTATTTTTGTAGAAAATTAAACGCCTTGGAGAAATTAGTGAACATACATGATGCAGCAGAAGGCCTAAAAGCGGGGAAAACCTTGCTTTATCCTACGGATACCGTTTGGGGACTAGGTTGTGATGCTACAAATGAAGAAGCAATAAAGCAGTTGGAGCAAATTAAAAATCGTCCAGAAGACAAATCTTTTATTCTTCTTGTAGATAGTGTTGCAATGTTAGAAAGGTATGTTACTGATTTTCCAGATGTGATTTATGATCTAATAGACTTTGCTGTTCAACCACTGACCATTATCTATGATCGACCAATTAATTTACCTGAGGCGATTTTAGCAGAAGATGGAACCATTGCCATTCGCGTAACAGAAGATATGAATTGCAAGAAACTCATTCAACGGTTGAGAAAACCCTTAGTTTCTACGAGTGCTAATCTATCTGGAAAAGCTACACCGGGGAATTATGCTGAAATAAGTGGAACTATTAAATCATCAGTAGATTTAATACTCAATGAGCGTTTAAATGAAAATATGCGAACCCCTTCTTCTATTGTAAAAGTAGGAAGTGACCACCGCGTTAAAGTAATTCGATAGAATATGAAATTTGAAGATATAAAACTTACTAAGCCGCTCTTAAACGCGCTGAATGAACAAGGAATCACTGAAATGACTCCCATTCAAGAGAAGGCCATTCCTAAAGTATTGGCTGGTACAGATGTAATTGGTATTGCGCAAACAGGAACGGGAAAAACATTGGCTTACTTACTGCCTATTTTAAGAGATTTGAAATTCACAGAATCTAAACATCCGCGTGTTTTGGTACTGGTTCCAACAAGAGAATTGGCCGTCCAGGTCGCTTCAGAGGTTGAGAAACTCACCGAATATATGTCTACCCGAACGATTGCTGTTTATGGTGGTACGAACATCAACACACAGAAAAAAGCTGTATATGCCGGTTGTGATATTATCATTGGAACGCCTGGTCGACTTTACGACATTGCCATGACAGGACTTTTGAGGCTCAAAGACATCAAAAAAGTTGTCATTGACGAATGTGATGAAATGTTAAGTCTTGGATTCAGACCACAAATTCAACGCATATTTGATTTACTTCCTACGAAGCGTCAAAACCTTTTGTTTTCCGCTACCATTACAGAAGATGTAGATGAACTAGTGGCCACGTTCTTTAGAAAAACCGAAAGAATTATCGCTGCACCAACAGGAACTCCACTACAAAAAATCAATCAAGTAGCTTATCAAGCCCACAACTTCAATACAAAATACAATTTATTGAAGCACTTGTTGACAGAAGACAAGAGCATTGAAAAAGTATTTATTTTTGTTCAATCTAGGGTTTATGCAGATATTCTATTCAAAAAAATAGAAGAAGACTTCCCAGAGCAGTACGGTATCATTCACAGTAACAAGTCCCAGAACTTCCGTCTAAGAATGGTTCGTGAATTCAAAGAAAACCAATTGAAAGGAATAGTTGCAACCGACTTAGTTGCCCGTGGTATTGACATAGACAACGTGAGTCACGTGATCAACTTTGACTTGCCAGATCAGAGAGAAAATTACATTCATCGAATTGGACGTACAGGACGTGCACAATCAGAAGGGAACACCATTTCCTTTATCATGGAAGACGACCAAAAGATGTTTGAAGAGATTCAAGACTTCATGAAACTATCTATTGAATACACGCCATTCCCAGAAGGTGTTGAAGCAACAACAAAATTAATTCCTTTGGAAGAGGCTCCAGATTTAAACGACGCCCCTTCACTACTCAACCCAAAACACTCAGTAGGAGAAGGTTCAAAAGACGCTGTTTCACAAAAACCAGTCAAAAGAAACATTCGACCGATTGAAAAAAAGATAGAAAGGAAAAAATCTCGTAAGAATAAACGTAAAAAGTAGAACAAAAACTCTCCTAATTTGTATATTACGGAGTTAGTTTATAGAATTGAAAAAGGCGCGCTGTCGGGTTTACAAAATAAAACTCGCCAATTAGTCAAGAGAATATTATAGAATTATGACCACATTTTTATTTGTTACACTTGCTTCATTCTTGTTTGCGCTGCTCCTATTTGGAATAGGACAACAAACGTTTAAACGAATGACGTGGTTTGCATCCCTTCTTCCCATTTCATTATTTATCTACTTTTCGACTTTTGCGAAAGGAGTTATGAATGGAGAAATTTTTAACTTTTTCACTTCTTGGGTTCCCTCTTTGGGGATTAATTTAGACTTCCGACTCGATAATTTAGCCCTTTTATTTACATTGCTGATCACAGGAATAGGTAGTATTGTATTTCTGTACACTTCTCAATATTTAAAAGGACACCCGAAGCTCATGCGTTTTTACGTATTCCTTTCGGTGTTTATGGGAGCAATGATTGGTTTGGTCACTTCCAACAACATCCTTACGCTATTCATATTCTGGGAATTAACCAGTATCAGTTCTTTTTTCCTCATTAGTTTTAACAACACCGAGAAAGCTTCTAGAAAATCGGCCATTATTGCCCTTACAATCACTGGACTAGGTGGTCTTGCCTTATTGGCATTTGGAGTTTTGGCCGGTCAAATGACGGGAACTTATTCCATCTCGGAAATGCTTCAATCCCCAGAAGCTTTTGCCAGTCATGAGTACACAGGCTACCTTTTACTGTTCTTATTCTTAGCTACTTTCACAAAGTCTGCTCAGTTTCCCTTTCATTTTTGGTTGCCTGGAGCAATGAAAGCCCCAACACCAGTATCCACTTATCTGCATTCTGCAACCATGGTAAAAGCGGGTATTTATTTATTATTGCGTTTTACACCACACTTTGAAGCCAACCCACAATACTTCAACATCATGTTGATTGTAGGTGGAGTTACAATGCTTTACGCAGCCATTAACACCTTATTCAAAACAGATTTAAAAGGGATTCTTGCCTATTCAACCATTGGCGCTTTGGGTATCATTGTGTTCTTAATCGGTATTGGGACCAGCGCTTCAATCACTGCAGCTATTGTTTTCATAGTTGTTCACGCATTGTATAAAGCCAGTTTATTTTTGGTTACCGGAACAATTGATCATCAAGCAGGAACAAGAGACATCACTCAATTGGCAGGATTAAGAAAAGTGTTACTCCCATTATCCATTGCTGGAATTATTGCTGCTTTATCAAGTGGAGGCTTCCCTCCTACAGTTGGTTTTCTTGGAAAAGACTTAATTTATGAAGCAACACTACATGGAAGCATAAGCCCTGCTCTATTAACAACACTTGCTGTAATTACGAATATATTTATGGTATTCGCAGGATTACTTGTAGGGGTAAAACCATTCACTGGAAAACTACCTGAAGCATTAGGACCGATAAAAAAACCTCATTTTATATTGTGGTTTATGCCTATGATTTTAGCCGCTTTAAGTTTGTTATTCGGATTGTTTCCGAGCATGGTGCAAAGTTTATTTACAAATAACATCACTCCATTATTAACAGGTGAAAACAGTCCACATTTGGCCATATGGCATGGATTCAACCTGATTTTATTGCTGAGTGGTATAACCTTAGTCTTTGGACTAGGCTTATATTTCCTTTGGAAACCAAGTCACCAAAAAGAAGGTGCAATTGCTAAAATCGAAGGCTATGCTCCTAAGGCCATCGCTTTACAATTCGCAAATTTATTTCAAAAAACATCCTATTTTTTAACCCGTACATTCCAAAATGGGTATTTACGCCGTTATGTAATGATTATTTTGGTTTTGTTGACCATTGTTTTCGGAATACACATCTTCATTAATCCACGAATATTCCTTTCTTTAACAGAAATAAAATCATTGAATTGGAACGAGATTGTGGTGCTCTTAATGATGTTGATTTCCATTTTATTTACTGTTTTTACAAAATCACGATTAACAGCAATTGCTGGAATGGGCGTTTTAGGTTATACCATGTGTTTAATCTTCATTTTTTATGGTGCTCCTGATTTAGCAATGACACAATTCTCTATTGACACATTAACCGTTATTTTATTTGTACTGGTGCTGTATCGTTTGCCAAAATATTTGAACCTATCCAACAAAACCAATCGCATTAGAGATGCAATTGTAGCGACATCTTTCGGAACATTCTTGGCCTTTACAATTATTGAAATTATGAATGAGAATCCGGTAAAAGGAGTCACTCAATACTATGCAGAAAATGCTTATACACTGGCCAAAGGTAAAAACGTGGTGAACGTGATATTGGTTGACTTCCGTGGATTTGACACCATGATTGAAGTAGCAGTGCTTGCCATTGCTGCAATTGGAGTATTTGGATTATTAAAGTTATACCTTAAAAAACACGAGAAATAATATGAACAGTCTGATTTTAAATACCATTTCGAAAACATTACTGCCTTTATTGGTTTTGTTTTCTGTCTTCGTTTTATTGCGTGGACACTATTTGCCAGGAGGAGGGTTTGTTGGAGGACTCATTGCAGCAATTGCTTTTATTCTTCATGCTTTTGCAAATGGATTAAACGAAACCAAAAAAATCTTGCGTATTCACCCAGGATTTTTAATTCCCATAGGATTGCTGATTGCTACATTAAGTGCAATAGCTCCTATGATTATCACTGGAGAACCACTCATGACAGGATTATGGTATGAGAAAGACATTCCGATTCTTGGTAAAATAGGAAGCGCATTGTTCTTTGATGCCGGAGTATATTTTGTTGTGATAGGCGTTTGTTTAACCATCATATTCACGATCTCAGAAAGCGTTTAACAATTATGGAAATACTTTTAGCGATAATGACAGGAATACTCTACGCTGCAGGAATCTATTTGATTTTGCGTCGTAGTTTAGTCAAATTAATTATAGGAATCGTCATCCTTGGAAACGGAGTTAACCTTCTTATTTTCCTCATGGGTGGACTTGTCAAAGGTCGTCCACCACTTATTCCAGAAGATGCCAGCGCACTTGAAGGGATATTTGCAGACCCGGTACCTCAAGCCTTAATCTTAACAGCAATTGTAATTAGTTTTGGTTTACAATCTTTTGCTATTGTCTTGATTAAGCGTGCTTATAAAGTCTTGAAAACAGACGATATTGATACAATGAATAAAACAGACGACATCACATGAGCGAACATTTAACTATATATCCGATTATTGTCCATTTGTTGACTGCAATTTTATTGTTGTTATCCTGGATGAACCCAAAGGTTCAGCGCTACATCAGTATTATAGGAAGTATTGTTGGAATCATCGTTGGTGGACTGCTTTTCAGTCAGGTATGGACAGAAGGAATTCAAAGCGTTCAGCTCGGTAATTGGAAAGCTCCATTTGGAATTACAATGGTTGCAGATACATTTGCCGTGACTTTAATTGTGCTGACCAACATTGTTGCTTTAGCCGTTTCCATTATTTCTACGCGCAACATGGTTTCCTCTCGTTTGAAATTTGGCTACTATGCAATTTTCCACTTTTTAATCATGGGGCTCAGCGGGGCTTTCATTACTGGAGATTTATTCAGTCTATACGTTTGGTTTGAAGTCATTATAATTTCTTCCTTCGTATTGTTAACCATTGGTGGACGTAACATTCAAATTGAAGGAGCCGTAAAATACTTCACACTGAACATGCTCTCCTCCATTATATTCTTAACTGGAATAGCAATGGTTTATGGAGTCACAGGTTCATTGAATATGGCTGAACTGTCTAGAATTATACCTGAAATTGAGAATCAAGGGTTGGTGCACACCATCTCATTAATCTTCTTTATCGGTTTTGGTGTAAAATCAGGAGTTTTCCCTCTGTATTTTTGGCTTCCAGCTTCTTACCACACACCGCCTGCTGCAGTTTCAGCATTGTTTGCTGGACTCTTAACGAAGGTCGGAATCTACGCCATGATTCGTGTATTTACATTGATATTTCCATTGGGTGAAATCAACCAAATGATTTTAATGGTAGTTGCAGGCTTCACCATATTCTTTGGAGGAATTGGAGCACTCGTTCAGAAGGACATTCAAAGAATCTTTTCTTACCTCATCATTTGTCATATCGGATTTATGGTTGGAGGTCTAAGCTTATTTACTGAAGTAGCAATCGTAGGTGCAGTAATGTATATGTTCCATGATATCATTGTGAAAGCAACACTATTTTTAATCGGTGGAGTAATGTACCGTATTTTTGGAAGCACAAGACTGTATGACATGGGCGGATTAATGGATAATTATCCTCGACTTTCATTTCTTTTTGCAATCCCTATGTTTGCCCTGGTTGGAGTTCCTCCTTTATCTGGATTCTGGCCAAAGGTTTCTTTATTTATGGCGAGTTACACCCAAGGAGAAATGTTTTTACTGATCATGTTTATATTCGCAAGTTTAATCACCCTTGTGATCATTGCTAAAATATGGAACAGCACTTTCTCTAAAAAACCTGTAGAAAGAGAAAAAAGAAAAGCATTTAAATATTTTGAAAAATTCAGTTTTGCAGAAAAAGCCGCATATATCGTACCTATCATTATTTTGGTAGGAGTGACGTTATACTACAGTTTCTTTGCAGAGCATTTCCAAGTCATTTCAGAACGCATTGGAAAAGAATTGATGAACACAGAACATTATTATAATGCTGTTTTTGGAATTAAAGAAGAGACAAAACTATGAGAGTTCAATTTTTATTAAATATCTTATTGGCTGTTGTTTGGGTGTTCTTAACAGGAACAGTTAATGCAACCAACTTTGCTTTTGGATTTATCCTGAGTTACTTAGTCCTTTGGTTGATTAGCAGCAATGATGACAAGAGGAAGTATTTTGTCATTGGTCCGCGTATCATTGGTTTTGCATTTTACTTTTTATATGAATTAGTAAAAGCCAACCTACAAGTTGCAGCTGATGTAGTGACACCAAAGTTTTACATGGAACCAGGAATTATTAAGTATCCATTAGATGCAAAAACAGATTTAGAAATTACTTTGTTGGCCAATGTAATCACATTAACACCAGGAACCCTGAGCCTTGATGTTTCAGATGATAGAAAAGTATTGTATATCCATGCCATGTATGTCAGTGATAAAGATGAGTTTATCGACAGCATTAAAAATGGATTTGAAAAACGAATTTTGAAAATAGTCCGATGAATTTAGAAGATTTTTTAGCATATATCATACTTCCCATATTGAGCACCTCTACTCTTTTGGTATTTATTCGCTTTCTTATGGGACCCAGTTTATCTGACCGTGTGGTTTCGCTTGACTTATTGATTACTATTGGTATTTCGATTATCGCAGTGTACAGCATTGTAACCAATCGTCCATCCTTTTTGGACATCGCAATGATTTTTGCCTTAATTGCTTTCTTAAGCACTGTAGCGTTCTCGTATTACCTTGAAAAAAGAAAGAAAAATGAATGATATTATAATAATGGTGATTATTTCACTGGGAACTTTATTTATTCTCCTTGCTGCAATTGGACTGGTGCGAATGCCTGACTTATACCTAAGAATGTCTGTTACCACAAAAGCAGCAACTTTAGGTGTTGGATTAATCCTTATCGGATTGGCACTTCACTATATGGAAACTTCTATTACAACGCGAGTGATTGCGATTATTGTTTTCCTTCTATTAACGGCCCCCATTAGTGCACACGTAATTGGTAGAGCGTCATATTTCATTGGTGTTCCCATGTGGAAAAAGACAAAAATTGATGATCTTGAAGGAATGTACAATACCAAAACTCATGAGTTAAAAAGTGGTTTCGAAGAGGAACCAGAACCTGAAGCAGAAGACTAGTGTTTTAATGGTGCATTGTGAATGTTGAATTACTGGCGTCCGATATAAATTTTTCGATTATTCTTCAGCCTTTATCTATTCTGTACTATGGCTTGTTTTGCGATTTTAAGGGCTTAGATTTGAGGAAAAGTATGTTCGTGGCGTTTGGGATTCCACAGCGAAAATGAGTTTTCAAGTGGAATTGCATTTCTTTGAAAAAGAACCGAGCTTGCGAGCTCATGACTTCCTTTGAAAAGAAAATATTTGAATAAATATAGCATGGAACTTTAGAAAATCTCATGGTGCGAAGCATTCGCCTTGGAATTCCATTGATTTTTTTGTTTCGTTTTTTTATCAAGAAAAAAATGAAAAAGACATAGGAGATAGAGCGAAACTTTTGTTTTTGGGGTAAAGCCTTTTTAATCGGACGAAAGTGAATGTTGAATTATCACTTTTTGAAATGTAATTCAAACATTGTAATACACAACACGAATTGAAAATATAGCGCAACAAGGACTAAATTCAATTCGATTTAGCTTTTTATTAGAATGACTTTATGAACTCAATTCATCATTATTTACTTCTCCCAGTAAAGTGCTCCATCGTTTTATAAATTCCCATTACACTACCTGCGAACCAATCAAACATTTTAATGGGCATGATCGCTTGTCCAAAACGCGTCACTCGGTAAATCCAACCCGGCAAGGTCACCATTACCTTTTTCTTTTCAATAGCTTTTATAATAGACAATGCCGCAGCTTCTGGTTTTAACAATGGTATTTTAGACCTTACTCCATCAAACATTCCTGTGGTAATATAATAAGGCATTATTGTGGTAAACTGAACATTCTTGTTGAGTTGCTTCATCTCCAAGCGCAAACTATCGGACCAACCAATCAAGGACCATTTACTTGCTGCGTATACCGACATTTTTGGATTAGAAATCAATCCTCCTGAGGAAGCAATATTACAGACAACACCTTCATTTTGATCCATCATCCCCTGAAGAAATTCGTGGGTAATCAACATTGGAGCGTTGGCGTTTATTTCTGTAGTTGCCAAAATTTCTTTTGTGGAATGCTCATGAAAATATTTTCCAACAATAATTCCCGCATTGTTAATCAAAAGATCAATAGTTCCTATTTCTGTCTTGACCTTTTCGGCAGTGGATTTAATTTGTTCTGGCTGAGCAACATCTACAACATAACCTGAAATCTTTCCTAAAGCTTTAAACTCATCAATGACTTGTTCTATCCCACTTGGGTTGATGTCCCAAAGTACAATTTCTGCACCTCTTTCCAGCAAAAGTCTGGTCATGATTTTCCCAATTCCGGAGGCTCCTCCAGTGATTAATGCTATTTTATTTTTAAAGTCTTTCATGAATTTAATCTTTACCCAAGTGAATTAACGTTCTAATGATTGAAAAGTTAAAGTTAACAACTACCACCTATAATGTCCGGTGATGGTGTATTTAAAAAGTATGTCTTCTGCAACTTGACCAGCTCCGATATTATGCACAATAAGCGGTCTTTTTCCATCGCTGGTTTTCCTATCGACAACAATTCCAATGTGGACCATTCCCCTTCCTAGGTTCCAAGTTACAATATCACCTGGTAAATAATCTTTTGGGTCTTTGGATAAAGGAAGTGATGCGCCTTTTCTTTCAAAGTACTTCATCAAGTTAGGCACACGCCTATGGTCAATATTTCGGTCTGTTTTGGTAAGCCCCCAATTTTTAGGATAAACCGAAAAGTGGGCGCGCATATCTTCGTGTACCTCTTTTTGTAAATCAATGTCCAACATTCGGTAGGCACGAATAACAACATCTGTACACACCCCTTTATCACTTGGTACATCGCCATTGGGATAAGGAATAGAATAATAACTTGGATCGTAAACAACATCTTGTTTTGTTAATTCCATTGCAGCATCTGCTAACTTTTGTCCTGACTGACTGTAGCCTTGCGCAACAACAAACAAGCAAGTCAATATGCTTAATATAAATTTCATCTATAAATTGTTTTATTCAGTTCCCTTTCGAACAACAAAGCAAAGCACTCTCTCCATTTTGTATATTCTACCTGTACCACCCAAAAGAGCTGAGAAGCACATTTACTTTATTTTAAAATATTAAATGCATTAGTACAATAGCAAACTCAATTTCTATTGATCAATTCTAATAAATTTACCTTCTTTGGTAAACTCAAGCTCAATTCCATTGTCTAATTCAACTTCTTGCTTATTTCTGTCTAGCTTCCATTCAACAATTGAATTTTCAGCGTAATTTGACTTTACATACTTTAAAATAGAACTTGGAATAACACTATCTGGTAACTTTGTGGAACCATCGACTTCTATAATCTCGTTTTTTCCATTAAATTCTAGCTCAACTCCGTTGTCTAATTTTAATTCATGATGAACCCCTAATAAAGTCTCTTCTTTTTTGGCTTTTATCACTTTTGCATTCGGAAAATGTTTACTCATGTACTTTTTGATTTCTTTGGGCAGATCAGCAGCTGAAATTATTTCATCTTTATAAATCTTAGAGTGGTTATTTGCTAAATCATTTGATGAAATAGTTACCCCTTCATTAATCGCCTCTTCTGTTTTTTCAATTTGAACGTTTTGTGCGAATACAACACCACTTCCTAAGAGAAGAGTGAAAACAGTACCTGATACAATCTTGTTAAAATGCTTTTTCATAGTTTTATTTTTTATTGAATAAATTAACTAATCCAATATCGTTATTAAATATTGAAAATCAAAAGGTTTATATCCAATAAAAGTTAAGGAAAATCGATGGTGACATTTTTAGTTCTTAATTCTACTTGTAGATTAAATACGCTTTTCTCATCGCTTTAAAGGCATCCAAATCATCTTTCCATGACGCTCTAATTTCTGCTTCAGATTTTCCTGCTATGATTTGCTTTCTTAACTCATCTGTACCTGCAAGAATATCAAACCAACGGTTCTTAGTAATAAAGAAGTCCGGTGACTCCATTGCCTTATAAGCTTCAATTAACCATTGGATCTCGAAGGCTTTGATTCTTGTCGTATCTGCATAAGCTCTTAGGTCACGTCCATAACATTCTTGATTTTGAAGCTTTGGATTTTTAGCCCCATAGCTCGACACAGGTTTAAAACGATATTCAAACCCAGGTTTCCCTTTTAAATCTGGATGTCCAAAAACTTCAAATGGTCGTTCTGTACCACGCCCCACACTCAGACTCGTCCCTTCAAACAAGCACAAACCAGGGTACAGTTGAATGGCCGCATCACTTCTTAAATTCGGTGAAGGCGAAACCGGTAGGGAATAAGGCCTATCCCTTTCATAATTCAAACAAGAAATTACCGTTAATTCACATTGAACTTCATTTTTCAACCACTTCTCTCCGTTGATCATCTGCGCTATTTCTCCTACAGTCATCCCATGCACAATAGGAATAGGGTGCATCCCTACAAACGATTCATATCCTTTTTTTCTGACAGGACCATCAACATAGTGTCCGTTTGGATTTGGACGATCCAAAACCACCACCGGAATATTATTTTCTGCAGCTGCCTCCATAATATAATGCAATGTTGAAATATAAGTATAAAACCTTGCGCCAACATCTTGCAAGTCAAACACTAAAACATCTATTCCTTCTAATTGTGCATTGCTCGGTTTCTTATTGTTTCCATAAATGGACACGATAGGTAATCCTGTTTTAGCATCTTTATCAGAAGCAACATGTTCACCTGCATCGGCATCTCCACGAAATCCGTGTTCAGGAGAAAAGACTTTAACTAATTGTATACCTGTTGCCAAAAGGGTGTCCACCAAATGAACTTCGCCAACCCTACTCGTTTGATTACCTACTAATCCAATATTTTTATCACCTAAAATTAATTTTAACGCATCTAATTGTTCAGCACCGACGACGATGGGATTTTCTTTTGTATCTTCAGTAATTTGTTCGGTATTTATTTTCGTTGGCTCTTGGGCAGGAAAATTACTTTGACAAGAAGTGAGGAAAAACACTAAAAAACTTTTCAGGAACAGACGCATTGAGTACATTAGCAAGCATTTTAAGATATTGTGAATAAAATATATTACATAGCAAAGAAAATCCACAAAGGGAAGGGCGAAGATAAAAAAGTTTCTCAACCCATTACGCGAATCGCACGATTGAGTATCATTCTTGCTATGGCTATTAATATCATCACCCTGGCCGTTGTCACAGGATTTCAGAACGAAGTCAAAGATAAGGTAATTGGTTTTGGTTCCCATGCAACAATTGTTAAAGCTGGTGAAAATTCAACATTTGAATCTGCTCCAATTATTTTTAACGATTCACTTTCACAAGCTGTAAAAGCATTAAAAGGCGTTAAAAACATTCAACCTTTTGCTTACAAGCCCGCTCTTTTACAATCAGACGCCGACACCAATCACTATCAAATCAACAACATAGACACCTTTCAAGTACAACAAGAAATTCATGGAATTATCATGAAAGGAGTTGGTGCTACTTACGATTGGACTTTCTTCGAATCTCATCTTGTGGAAGGTGTTGTTCCCAATGTGAAAGATACAATACCACACGACGAAGTCATCGTTTCTGCCCAAGTTGCAAAAAATTTAAGCATTGAAGTTGGAGACGATGTAAATGTATTTTTCGTAAAGGCCACGCCAGTTAAATTGAAATACAAGGTCACCGGAATTTTTAAAACAGGACTTCAGGAGTTTGACGAGCAAGTTGTCATTGGCGACATGCGTAACGTTCAAAAACTTAACGATTGGGGAATTCAAACAGCGATTAGGGTAGCAGACACCGTCACCAGTGATGGACAATTCGTTATTTATGCAGATGCCCGTGGAGGAAATGGAAACTACCGACATGATTGGGGAAAAGGTTTTGAAAACGCAAGAGGATTTACCTATTGTGATGCTAAAGACACTGTTATTCGCCTCATCACTTCTGACTACAACATGTTTATTGACGGATTCGGAGAATTGAATTCCATACCTGACACAGCTTATTTAAAAGTTAGCGTAGAAGGCAACAAGAGAATGCCTTGTTTTCCAAAGCACATGGAGATGGACCAGTTTAAGAAAACCTTTTTGAATGCATCAGGGACTCAATTTGCGGTAGATTTAAAAGGAGGAAAACGCGTAACATTTGAATACACCGACGGAAAAGGAAGTCACCAGAATTATATTGGAGGATATGAAGTCGAAGTTGATGACTTTAGCCAACTCGAGGAAATCACTGCCAACATCAAACGTGCAATATATTATCAAGACAACGAAGATCAAATCGAATATCGGGTAAGAACTATTTCCGAAGATCAGCAAGAGATATTCATTTGGTTGGATTTTTTAAACCTAAATGTCATCATTATATTAGTGTTAATGTTACTCATCAGTACAATCAACATGGGATCTGGATTGTTGGTTTTAATCATCACGAAAACCCAACTGATCGGTTTATTAAAAGCCATTGGAACGACCAATTGGGACATCCGTAAATTATTCTTGTATCAGGCAGTCTTCATCATTCTCCGAGGAGTTATTATTGGAAATGTGATTGGAATAGGATTGTGTTTGCTTCAACAGTATTTCACCATCATTCCTTTGAACCCTGAGGTTTATTATTTAGATGCTGTGCCAGTTGAATTGAACTTGTGGCACATTGTCTTTTTAAATATTGGAACCGTTGTTCTCTGTACCGCAGCATTGATTGTTCCTTCTTATGTGGTCACAAGGATTTCTCCCATAAAAGCCTTGAAGTTTGATTAACACCAAGAATTATAATAATCAAAACAGGATAATTTAGTATTTTCGTTTGCCATGCACCAACAAGAACGCGATATAAAATATATGCAACGGGCACTTCAAATTGCAAAATTAGGAGGAGTCAATGTAGCACCTAACCCATTGGTTGGTTCGGTTATCGTTCATAACAACAAGATTATAGGCGAAGGATTCCACCAAAAATATGGTGCACCACATGCAGAAGTTAATGCCGTAAACGCAGTTAAGGACAAATCAATTCTTTCTGAATCTACGCTATACGTCACCTTGGAGCCCTGTGCACACTATGGGAAAACACCACCTTGCGCAGATTTAATCGTTGAGCATCAACTTAAACGTGTCGTTGTAGCATGCGTTGATACATTCTCTGCAGTAGCAGGAAAAGGTATTCAGCGGATGAAGGACGCTGGAATAACTGTTGACACAGGGGTTCTTGAAGAGGAAGCACGGTGGCTCAACCGTAGGTTTTTCACGTATCATGAACAGAATCGACCATACGTAATTTTGAAATGGGCAGAAACACGTGATGGATTTATGGACCGATTACCTGAAGAAAGAGCTACAGGAATCAACTGGATTACTCAACCAAGGACAAAGTTATTTGTTCACCAATGGAGGGGACAAGAGCAAGCCATTATGGTAGGTTGGAAGACCATCAACAACGACAATCCACAGTTGAACGTAAGAGCACTAGCAGGAGTTTCACCACATCGATTGATCATAGATCCAGAAGGAAAATCTAATCCACAATCAAAAGTTTTTCAGGATGGAGAAGCCACAACCATCATCAGTAAAACAAGGGCGATTGAAGGTATGCCTCCACACGTTGAAATAATCACCCTTGAAGAAATAAGTTCTGCTCAAATTTTAACTGTACTTCACGCCAAAAACATAATATCAGTATTTATAGAAGGTGGTGCATATACCCACTCACAATTTATTGCTGAAGGTTTATGGGATGAAGCCTATCAGTTGATTGGAAGCTCAACATTTAAAAAAGGAATTGCCGCACCAACACTTACCCATAAAACATTGATGACCCATGAAGTTTACGGAAAAGACATCATACAACATTACCGTAAAACATGATCTATTTATTGCTAAGCATACTTTGTTCAACTTTAATTCTGGTCATTTTCAGAATTTTCGAACGCTATAGCATCAATGTTTTTCAAGGAATAGTTTACAATTATATCACGGCATGTGCGGTCGGTTTTTTAATTTTCGGAGATGAATGGAACAATGAACATTTAGCACAAGGCACATGGATTCCTTATGTATTTATTGTTGGAACATTGTTCATTAGTTTATTTTCAATGATGGGCATCAGTTCGCAGAAGAACGGAATAGGAATTACATCAGTCACCGTAAAAATGAGTTTAGCAATTCCTGTATTGGCAGCAATTTTCTTATACAACGAAGCTGTTTATTGGTCCAAAGTTCTCGGAATTATCGCAGCATTAGTGGGCGTATTTTTAATTACTTATCCTTCTAAGAAGGGAAAAGTAAAAGGAGATAAAAGCAGCGTCTTATTTCTATTGGCTTTATTTCTTGGGAGTGGATTATTGGATACGATCATCAATTATGTAGAAAAAGTTGCGGCAGGTGAATTATCCTTGGCTTTATTCTCTGCCTTGGGTTTTGGAGTTGCTGCGAGCATTGGGCTCATCATTATGTTCTACAGGAGCTTTCGCAAAGAAATACAGTTACAAAAACGCGCTATTATAGGAGGAATTCTGCTGGGTATTCCCAATTACTTTTCCATTTATTTTTTAATGATGGCCATACGTTTTTCAGGATTTTCAGATTCCGTTACCTATGCAATAAACAATACAGGTGTTGTAATGGCTTCATTTTTAGTAGGCATTCTAGCATTTAAAGAAGCAACAACAGCATTAAAAATCATTGGAGGAGGAATTGCGGTGATTGCCATTCTACTTTTAACCTTATAATCTCACTTTTTATTGAACCAAATTGCCTTCTTGGAATTGGCAGTAAAGAAATAATAGCTTAGATTTGCATTTAGTAAACAATTGATAAAAGTTAAAATGAATACAGAAACATTATATGAAGAGGAGGTTCTAGAAACGCAAGTTACAGAACATAATTTGATTGTTTTCAATGATGATGTGAACACTTTTGATCATGTGATTGAATCTTTAATCAAGGTTTGTGATCATGATCCTATTCAAGCTGAGCAATGTACAACATTAATTCACTACCGTGGAAAATGTGATGTTAAGTCAGGAGAATTTGAAAAACTCGCCAGAATGTGCACAGGATTGTTGGACCGCGGAATTTCTGCTGAAGTTCACTAAAACTCTCCACTCGTTTACCCATTGATTTACAGAGAGATTATTAAAAACATTAAAGAAAATCAATTTATTTTTCATTTTCTTCTTGTTTAAAGGAAATAAATCATTAATTTTGCACCCGCTATGCACGAATAGCGAAACACATTAAAAAATTAAAAATGGCTCCGTAGCTCAACTGAATAGAGCACTACATTACGGCTGTAGAGGTTTCAAGTTTGAATCTTGACGGGGTCACAAAGCAAAAAAGCTTCCACTTAGGTGGAGGCTTTTTTCATTTTATACTTTGTGTGAACGATTGAAAAAAATCAAGAAAAAATAAAAAAATAGCCAAGCGACCTGAAAGAGTGCTAAGCATTTATTCGGACCCATCAATAAACCCTGAATTATTGTTTCCGTCGATCAGTAGATTTAAATCTCCAGATTGAGTAATGTATAAAATAATATATGCGTAATTATTAGACCCACTGCCATTGGTGAAATCCAAACAGCTGGAAGGATTATTTGATGCCGGGGCAAAGTTAAAAGGTCCTGCCACTCCAGGAGTACAAATTGTGATATTGGTATTACATTGAGCTATGACTTCTTGCGGAAACCAAATTAATATTATGAGTACAAAAAACTAAGCTAATTTTTTCATAATCTTCGTTTTCTAATGAATATTTCCAGATAAGTGATATAGGAGTCCGCTTCCTCTTGATGTTCTTTTGCCCATTGATGAGCTTCAAGCGAGAATTCGGATTGTCTTAAGTCATTCGTAATAGGGTAATTTACTGCTATGCTATCTCTACCTTCTTTTATTTGAACAAAGACAGCGTTTTCAAGATAACTTGAGTCGTTACCCAATTGAAATATTTTCTCATGAAGGAAATTAATTCTGGTTAGTCGCTTCTCCGGTGTATCAATTTGTGCAACAGAAGTTGAAATTATGAACATAGAGATAATTACAAACAACACTTTTATAGAAGTAGAATTTTTCATTTGAGTAGTAGTTTTTATTCGCTTAATAATCAAGCACTATATATAACGCCTGATATATTAAAAGGATGGCTTTTTTATCGAGCAATAAAACAACGAAAAACAAAACTATTTGCCTAACAAACATTTACGCCGTACCGACCAACCATAAATCGAATAAATAAAAGAGTAATTTGCCCTTTTTATAATAAAAAAGACAAAATATTTCATTGTTTTTTTGACCAAGCTGAACTAGATTAAACAATACATTTATCCTAAATAGAAAAAAACAGAAGCCTTTCTATCCCCTTCTTCAAAAATAGCATTCTACTATATATCCAAAAAATTTTGGATCAAGGCTTTCCCATGTTCACTCAGGATAGATTCGGGATGAAACTGAACACCATAAAGTTGAAACTTTTTATGACGCAAAGACATAATTTGTTGGTTTTCGTCGACAGCAGTTATTTTCAATTCTTCTGGAAATCCATTTCTTGAAACAATCCAACTGTGGTAACGTCCAATTCTAAATGAAGGAGGTAAATTTCTATACAATGCATCTTTCCTATCCACAACTTCAAGTTGAGTTGACACGCCATGATAAACCAGGGGTAAATTTTCTAATGTCCCACCGAAGACTTCACCTATGCCTTGCATACCTAGACAAACACCTAAAATCTTTTTAACTGAAGCATACCTTTCGATAAGTTTTATCAAAATACCAGCATCTTTAGGTAATCCAGGACCAGGAGACAAAACAACTGTATCATATCGATCAACCTCATCCAAGGTAATTTCATCATTTCTGAAAACATCTACTACATACTCCCCACTAGATTCAATATAATGGACCAAGTTATAAGTAAAAGAGTCGTAATTGTCTAAAACCAATATCTTATTCTTCACGTTTCAAATATAGAAAAAAACTGTTGTACTGATTCACAAAAAAGTCTGTAGAAAAGGTTTTTATTTCTTCTAACTTACGCAGTCGTTGATGTACAAGTATTGTGTAAAACTATTCGTCTATTCCTCTAAATTGAGGTCGAAAAAACCCCATCTTATTTGTATCTTTGAAGCGTAAAATTCAGCTGCCATGTATATAGTTTTTGATACCGAAACCACAGGATTACCGAAAAATTGGAATCTACCTTACACCGACACAGACAACTGGCCGAGGTGTATTCAGATTGCTTGGCAATTGCACGATGACAAAGGGCAATTGATCGAAGCGAAGGACTATATCATTCGTCCTGATGGGTTTGATATTCCTTATGATTCAGAACGTATCCATGGGATTTCTACGCTATTGGCCGAAACAGACGGTGTAGCACTTGCTGATATGTTGGAGGAATTCAACAGTGCATTAAAAAGATCAGAATTCATTGTTGGTCAAAACGTTGGATTTGATATCAACGTGATGGGATCTGAATTTGTGCGTTTAAACATGGAAACGCCGATGCACGACATGCCTATTTTGGATACGTGTACCGAAACAACTGCTGAACTTTGTCGTATTCCTGGAGGACGTGGTGGAAAATTCAAGCTACCGACCTTAACTGAACTTCACGAGCATCTATTTGATGTTCCTTTTAACGAAGCACATAATGCCACTGCCGACGTTGAGGCGACGGCTCGTTCTTTCTTTGAATTGGTTCGTAGGCGAATTTTTACTGCACAAGAACTGCACAGAGACGAAGCCTATTTTGAAGATTATTTAGAAGTCAACACTGATATCATACAAGCTGTTGGACTCAAACATGAGAACTTAAAAAAGAAAAGTCAAGAGTTAAAAGAAAAGTATGAAAATACTGATGAGGTAACCAAAGAAGACATCAAGGAAGGACTTGAAATTTTGGCAGATACTCAGTTTGTTCATCTGCATAACCACTCACAGTTTTCTGTCCTTCAGTCGACAAGTAACATTAAGGACCTGATCAAGAAAACGGCAGAGTACAACATGCCTGCAGTTGCATTGACAGATACCGGGAACATGATGGCTGCCTTTCACTTTGAGAAACACATCACAGCCCACAACAAAAACATTCGTAAAGAACGTGAGGAGGCGGAGAAAGAAGGAAAGCCTTTCAACAAGAATGAAATTACACCGATTATAGGATGTGAGTTTTACATCTGTGAAGACCACACCAACAAAACCGTTAAAGACAATGGTTATCAAGTCGTTTTATTGGCTAAAAACAAAAAAGGGTATCACAATTTAGCCAAAATGTCATCAATTGCCTTTACAGAAGGAAGGTATTATGTTCCGCGTATCGATAAAAAGGTAGTTGAAAAATATAAAGAAGACATCATTGTACTTTCAGGAAATATGTATGGGGAAATTCCATCTAAAATCTTGAACATTGGTGAAAAACAAGCTGAAGAAGCACTGATATGGTGGAAAGAACAATTTGGTGATGACTTTTACTTAGAATTAATGCGTCACGACCAAGAAGACGAACGCCGTGTGAACGAAGTCTTATTGCGTTTTGCCAAAGCACATGAGGTTAAAATCGTGGCCACAAACAACACCTTTTACCTGAACAAATCAGACGCTGGTGTTCACGATATATTACTCTGTATCAAGGATGGTGAAATGGTGGAGACACCAAAAGGTAGAGGTCGTGGTTTTAGATATGGATTGCCGAATGACAATTATTATTTCAAGTCTCCAGACGAAATGAAGGAATTGTTTGCTGATCTTCCGGAAGCGATCGAAAATACTATGGAAATCGCCAATAAATGTGAGAAGTATACACTCGCCAGTGATATTTTGCTTCCTGCATTTGATATTCCTGAAGAATTCCAAGATCCTAAAGATTTAGAGGATGGAGGTAAACGAGGAGAAAATAATTATTTGCGTCACCTGACTTATGAAGGGGCGAAAAAACGCTACCCTGAAATTACTGAAGAGATTCGTGAACGATTAGACTTTGAATTAAGCGTTATTGAAAATACTGGATATCCTGGATACTTCTTAATTGTGCAAGACTTTTGTCACGCCGCTCGAGACATGGGGGTTGTCGTTGGTCCAGGAAGGGGTTCTGCAGCGGGTTCTGCCGTAGCCTACTGTAACGGAATTACCAATGTTGACCCCATTGCCTACGACTTGCTTTTTGAGCGTTTCTTGAACCCAGACCGTGTTTCGATGCCCGATATTGATATTGACTTTGATGACGAAGGTCGTGGTCGAATTATCGACTGGGTAATTGAAAAGTATGGGGCAAATCAAGTGGCGCAAATTATTACTTATGGAACAATGGCTGCGAAGTCATCTGTTAGAGATACAGCACGTGTTTTAAACCTTCCATTGTTTGAAGCTGACCGTTTAGCAAAGTTGATTCCAGACACCTCCTTAAAGAATATTTTCGGACTCGATGCTGCTGACTTATCGGCCAAATTAAAGGACAATCAAGAGAGCATCGCCATGGCGAACCAACTGATTGACATTTCAAAAGGAAACGATTTACCTGCAAAAGTCTTGGGTAGTGCTCGAAAACTGGAAGGAAACGTAAGAAATACAGGAATTCATGCCTGTGGGGTAATCATTACTCCTGGAGACATTACCGAATATGTGCCTGTAGCTTTGGCTAAAGACTCAGACATGTATTGTACACAATACGATAACTCTGTTGTTGAAGAAGCTGGATTACTGAAGATGGACTTCTTAGGGTTAAAGACCTTAACCTTAATTAAGGATGCCGTTGCTTTTGTAAAAGAAAGACACGGTATTGATTTGGTTCCCGATGAATTCCCATTAGACGATCAAAAAACATACGAGCTATTCCAAAGAGGTGAAACTGTTGGGGTTTTCCAATATGAATCTCCAGGAATGCAAAAATACATGAGGGAATTAAAGCCCTCAGTATTTGCTGACTTGATTGCAATGAACGCCCTGTATCGACCAGGACCTTTAATGTACATACCTGATTTTATTAAACGTAAAAACGGGGAACAAGAAATTGTTTACGACATTGAGGCATCAAAAGAATTCCTAGAAGAAACTTATGGAATTACCGTTTACCAAGAGCAGGTAATGTTACTTTCCCAAAAACTTGGAGGTTTTACTAAAGGTGAAGCCGATACCTTGCGTAAAGCGATGGGTAAGAAAGTACTTTCTTTATTGGCTGAATTAAAACCAAAGTTTCTGAACCAAGGAGTTGAACGCGGTCATAACAAAGCGAAATTAGAAAAGATATGGCATGACTGGGAAGCCTTTGCTTCTTATGCATTCAACAAGTCACACTCTACATGTTATGCATGGATTGCTTACCAAACCGCTTATTTAAAAGCCAATTACCCAGCAGAATATATGGCTTCCGTGTTGAGTAACAACATGAATGACATTAAACAAGTGACCTTCTTTATGGAGGAATGTAAGCGTATGGGACTAGAAGTATTGGGTCCAGATGTCAACGAATCAAACTTTAAGTTTACCGTAAACAAAAAAGGGGCAATTCGTTTTGGCTTAGGTGCAATTAAGGGTGTAGGAAGTGGACCTGTAGATGCTATTGTTGAAGAACGTAGAGAAAACGGACCCTACAGAGATATTTTTGACATCACCAAACGTGTCAATCTGAGAAAATGTAATAAAAAAGCGTTTGAAGGATTAGCACTTTCAGGAGCACTTGATTCTTTTTCTAACGCACACAGAGCACAATATTTTGTTGAAGAAAATGGCCGAACATTCTTGGCCAACGCCATAAAATTTGGAAGTAATCATCAAGAAAGTTTAAACTCTAACCAAGTGAGTTTATTCGGTGAAGATTCAGGCGTTGAAACTCCAGCACCAAAAATCCCAATGGTGCAAGAATGGTCTTCGCTGCAAAAATTAAACAAAGAAAAAGAAGTCGTAGGGATTTACATTTCTGGTCACCCATTAGACGATTATAAAATTGATATAGAATCTTTCTGTAACGGAAGTGTTGAGTTCATTAATAAAGTGGATGAATATAAAAACTTAGAATTCACACTCGCTGCAATTATTACCGAAGTTGAACATCGCCATACCCGAAAAGGTGATCCCTTTGGTACGATAGTGATTGAAGATTATAACGATTCTGCTAAGTTGTTCTTTTTCCAAGAAGACTACGGTAGGTTCAAAGACTATATGGTGGAAGGATCTTTTATCTACCTGACAGGGAAAGTGCAATCAAAACGTTGGAATCAAAATGAATTTGAATTTAAAGTTCAGAAAATCGACTTCTTATCAAGTTTGAGAGAACAAAAAGCAAGCGCTTTAGAATTAAAAGTTGCGTTAAGTGAAGTAACCCATACTTTTATTGAAGAAATTGATGCTGTCTTTAAAGAAAATGAAGGTGCGTTTCAGGTCAAGTTTAAAGTTTATGATACTGTAAATAAACTTGAAGTCGAAATGCCTTCAAGAGCATTAAAGATTGATATTAACGATAAAGTCCTCAACACTTTTAAAAGTAGAAATATCGAATACCGATTGATTTAATCAAAAATAAATTTTTAATTATTTTACAGCATGAGATTAAAATCTTTGTTCACATTATTATTTATAAACTGCATTATTCAACTGAATGCACAAATTGATTATTCAAAATATGACTTGCATCCACCTATGGACATACCGATGGTATTGGCAGGAAATTTTGGTGAATTAAGAAGTAACCATTTTCATACAGGAATTGACATCAAAACCAACCAAAGAACAGGCTATAACATCCTCAGTGTTGAAGATGGTTATGTTTCTAGAATAAAGATCTCTCCTTGGGGTTATGGACACGCGGTTTATGTTGACCACTATAACGGATTGACTTCAGTTTATGCCCACTGCGAAGCATTTGTTGGGGAATTAGCACAACTTGTTGCTGAACAACAAAAAAAACAAGAGGGATTTGCCTTTGAGTTTTTTCCTGCGAAAGACGCTTTGAAAGTAAAAAAAGGACAAGTCATTGCTAAATCTGGAAATACAGGAGGAAGTACCGCTCCTCACCTTCACTTTGAATTAAGAGAAACAATTACAGAGCACCCTTTGAACCCTTTGCTTTTCAATTTCGACATCGCCGATAGTCAAGCACCTACAATACGTGGAGTAAAGGTTTATGCACTCACAGAACAGGGATACCGTGTTCCTAACAAAGCCAAACATTATCAAGTATGGGGAAGTAACGGCCAGTACAATATTTCAGGAAACAAAGTTGATATTGACGCCTCTTTTACCTCTGAAAAAGGAGGAGTCGGATTCGCTTTTGATGTGATCGATAAACTCGATGCTGCCAATAACATTTGTGGAATTCATGAATCGTTTTTAAGGGTTGATCAGGATACTGTTTTCGGGCAAAATATGGAACGTATTTCATTTTCTACCAATAGACATATCAATACGCACAAAGATTATGAAGAATACCATAACCGAAGAAAACACTTTCATAAATCATTTAGAACGAAACACAATCGCTTGCCAATTTACAGGCATGAAAAAAATCAAGGCATACTTAAAGCTGAGCCAGGACAGTCTTATGAAATTCAATATACCACTAAAGATGCTTATGGGAATACAAGCAAACTGGATTTTACACTAAATGTAAGTCAAGGTAAAAAGATAAAGGAACACATCTTTTATCCTAAACAAAAAGTGCTTTATCCTGACAGTGCTTTTTTAAGTTATAATGCACATCATTACATTCTATTTCCTCCAGGGATTATTTATGAGCCTACCCCTTTAATCTTGAAATCTTCACAAAATGCAGTCACTTTTGGTAGTGATTTAATTCCATTACAGGAAACATTTAAACTGATGCTGCCCATTCCAGATGAATCTTTCAGCGAAAAATCATACATCCAACGTGTCTCAAGATATGGAACACAATATTCTGAAAAAGGAACAGTAAAAGATGGCTGGATCACTGCACGTATCCGATCATTTGGTGAATTTTCAGTTCAAATTGACACCATAGCCCCTTACATTAAAAACAGAAATTTCGTCAATAATGGCAGAGTCAGTGGGAAACGTTTGATCTGGAATATTTCTGAAAAAGAATCTGGACTAGAAGATTATGACATTTTCATTGATGGTGAATGGTATTTATTGCAATACGAGCCCAAACGCAGTATGTTTTTCTTTGACCCTCCAAAAGATTTAAAAGGAAAGAAAAAAGTAGTCATTCGCGCTATAGATGCTTGTGGAAATAAGAATGAAGAAAGCTACAGTTTGACCTTCTAAAACTACTTTTTAAGGTATGAGAAAACTGAGAATAGTCCTTTTTATTATTTCTATAGTCTTATTGACTTTCTATCTCTTTGACCTAGACTACTCTAATTTGAATTGGTCAAACAATAAAGGAACTTATATAGGCATTGTGTCTACGGCGTGTTTAGGCTTTGCAATGATCATTTCTAACCATCACGACCGTAAAAGAGCACAAAAGTAATTCTACTAAAAAATAGAATCACCTAAAAATATTGATGACCATATTCATCAACCCTCATCGGAAATCCTTGATTAATTTAAATTTAGGAAACCTAGGATCACCATTTGGGGCGAACTTCAGTCCACCCCAATTAAGTGAAATGCTTTCAAAACCTAGTTCAAGAAACTTTTACTTACACCAATTCTACTAGGTTAATTATTTCTTAATCCACGTATGTTCTGTCCATTGCTTTTCGGTTTTTAACCTTAACAAATAAGTCCCCGCAGCAAAATCTAGAACATCAATAGGAATACTTTTGGCATTTACCTCAATTGTGCGAATGAGTTTCCCATTCATATCGTAAAGTGACACCTCTTCGATTGTCTGATTCAATTCCACATTCAAAATATTGGTCGCTGGATTAGGGTAAATTTTAGGCATTTCAATTGTTCCTTCATTCAGTCCAACCGAAGACAAAAACCTAAAGCCATTTGAAGATTCTTCACTCCACAAACCAGCAGCATTTTGACTACGAATAGTAAAGTAATACAATTCATCCAGAACAAAATTCTGACTCAATAAAGCAACAGAAGTATTCATTCCATAAGGAATCCAATCCACAATAGAATTATCATTAGGCTGAGTTCCTACTGCATACTCATAAGCAACAACTCCAGAGTTTGGATCAGCAGCTGACCAATTTGCAGTTGCTTCTAAAACAGTTGATGGCGCATAAATAGTGTCCAGATCAACTTGTGCATCTCCATCATGGACATAATTAAAGTTTGGTGCGGTCCAATCAACATTCACCAGGATTGAATCTACTTGAGAAATCATCTCAGAAGTATTGGTAATCAATGAACGAATCATTCCAGAAGGTTGCGAAGGCGAAGGATTTTGATAACGGATATCATTCGTGTTATCATCTCCAATATTGATTGTAACCGATGGGTAGCGAGAACGATAAACCATAAAATCATCTACTTCATAAGTACAATTTCCGTTTCGGAAGGAGATATAGTCGCCAGTAGCAATTGGATCTGCATCTGTCCAGGTAGCCACAAGGTCATCATTAACGTAAATCCAAACCTCGCCACTTATTCGATCATAAATCAATTTAAAGTCATACCAAGTATCATCATTAAAAACATGAGGCACATCAATAACAGGAGCACCGAAATTATCATTTTCAACTTTATAAAACTGAATTACATCTCCGTCTAATCTGAAGTAAACAAAATAAGAGTTATTCCTGTGCAATGCCGTTGGGTCATCTACAAAAATATGTAGCCCTGCCCTTCTGTTGGTTCCTTGTCCGCCCATTTTCCCTTTCCAATGGTAGATATGGTGATTCGACAAACTTTGATTCAAAGGTGCATAAATATTAGTATTTCCATCATTTTCATCTGATTGCCTAAGGACATTTGTTTCTGTCCAAGTTCCAGATTCAACGGTCCAGTCAGGGTGAATCGTAAAATCATCAAAATTTTCATAGAAAAAGCCTCTATCTGCATTCGCTCTCCATTCACTTCCATTATGATGGGCAACAGAATAGTACATTTTTTTAATTTCTGATCCAGGCACAGTTTCCGTAAAATTTTGAGTATAATCAGTCGTTTTCCAGCCCGAAACTGTATCCACCATCGTCAGAGGAGGATCAATGACAACAGTATTACAACTATAAGTTCCTTTGAATCCCGCTTTAGTTGTTCCCACATCAGAGGTAAACCTTATGGTCAGTTCTCCGCCAGATGAAGTAAAAGCCGGAGGAATATTAGACCCCGAGAATGGACTACCAGAAATTTGAGGAGAACTGGTTGAAGGACCATCGTAGATGTACAAGTTATCGTATCCGCTCTCTAAATCAAAGGATTGAAATTCTACATCTATACTTGATGCATTTGGAGGCGCAATCGTATAAGAGTAGTCCTCTTTATCATAATAATTTCTTCCTTCTCCTCCACCAATATCTACAATCGTACCTGAACAAGGAGAGACATAGCAATCGGTCATATAGTCTTCAATAGCATTCCAAAAATCGGGATATCCATCATCATTTCCTAAAGCCCACATTCCCATTCCTCCTAGATTACGTTTGCGTATAAAATCCAAACGAGAACGCATTTCATTTTCTTCCGTAATAAAACACTGGTATTTCTTTCCTCCAGAAGTGTAGTTATAATACACTGAATTACTCAAGCTTTCAACATTTCTATTGCTTACAGAATAATTCCCACTGACGTTGTTTTTTAATCCTGCATAAGTTATAGAAGACCCCGTTCCTGAAACCGTTGATGCAGGGATGGAGAAACTATTCACCTGCCATTGTCTACCATAATACGGAAGCGCCAAGATTATTTTATCGCTCGGAATACCTTTGTCTAAGTAATAACTTGTTGATCTCGAAAGTGTATAGTTATACGAATTACCGAAGTGAAACAAAGGGTCGGTAGGTCCAGCGTTTGCACTACCACTATAGTAATAGTCATACCCCATGATACAGAACAAATCGATGTGAGGCAATAATGCTGGAATATCATAGATGCTGCTCCATTCTACAGCATGCAAAGCCATTGAGATTTGCGCTCCAGGAATTGCATTTTTCATTTGAGTAGATAAGCTAATCATGAAATCTCTGAAACCTGATTTGTGGCTAGTACTCATACTTTCAAAATCTATATTGACTCCATGGGCCCCCCTATTTTGAATAAGATTAATCAAATTTGTGATTAATGTTTGTTGGGCTGAAGCACTATTGAAAAAGGTGGTATGGTTACTGAACAGAGTAACACACAAATTCACACGCACTCCATTGGCTAATGCTTGGGTAACAGAATTAACCGTTTCAAAACCGTTCGTTGTTGTAGGTTGACCATTGTTGGGGTTTACAGCGTATCCGAAATAAGAAAAGTCGGTCAATAAGTCCCATTGATAATTAGCTTCTTTTCCATTATTCCAATACGGATGCCATCCAAATACCTTTTTCTCGATGTTACAATTAGATTTTTGATAATTTACAGGTCCAGGAGAAACATAATGATCCTCATAATATTGATAATCCTTACCTAGTGCATCATAGTATTCCATTTGTTCTTGATGAATCGATTTAGGCTGTTGAATTTGCCCAAAAGTCATAGAAGCTAGAATACATAAAAAAGAAGTGTGTAGTAGTTTCATTTTTAATGTGTTTCCACAAAAATAAATAAGATTATCTACATAAAAGGCGTTTTCATGGATTAATATCTAAAAAATGTTGATTTTTTAACTCAAAACCGTGGCGTTCGTCAAAAAAACAACAGAGGTTTTTCTTTTTGAAGTCAAGCTAATAGGTTCTGTATTACTTTTTAGACTTTAAGTATTTGTCTATTCGTTTGGTAATAATTTTGAACATCATTTCTGCATCTTTTTCATCCAATTTTCGACCAAAAGAGTGTTTCTTTTGAAAATATTCAAACTGTATACGGTTGGTTCCCCTCACCCATGGAGAATCGTCATAAACTTTTTGAAAGGAGTTTTCTTTAAGTGTAACTAAACTTAGGCGGGTAATGTTTTCTAAGAAATATTGCTTTGCACTTCCGTATTGTCCAGTCGCTCTTTTTATTCTTAAACTATTAGCATCTAACTTGATGTATTCTCTACCAAAGAACAAGAATAAAATCGTTCTCAAGACACGCAGGGCAAAATACAACCAGAAAACCATAAAGATGAATAAGGCCAATTTCTCTTGGTCTGAATAGTCTTGAAATATTTGAGAAGCAACATATCCACCGATCAGAAGCCATAGTGCAAACCAAACAAGTATCAATGTTTTTTTTCGTCCCAACTTGGGCGGATAGATAACAAAACTAATACTGTCTTTCTTATCAACAAAGCTAATGCGTTCTCCAATCCATTTCATAGTACAAAGATATAGGATATTTCTAAATTAATGAATGGTCTCTAAAGAAAGAAAAAAAATGTTTCAAAAAAGGTTAATTGATGAATAATATATAATACTACTCAAAGGAGTAACTATTTTTAATCAGCCCAAAGCAAAATCATAAAGCATCGTTTAATTTTTAATTAACTTTTGAGTGGCTATGCCTTTATTTGTATTCACATGAATAAAGTATGTTCCTTGAGGGAATTTACTTATATCAATAGCGGTGTTTTCTGTGCTTAGCATTGCTTTTCCATCAATAGCGTAAATGTTAATCGTGTGTATTTCTGCAGTATTCACTTTCACATGAATAAGGTCAGAAGAAGGATTAGGATAAATCACAACATTTTGATTGATTTTCTCTTCTGGTAAAGCCACTAAAGCTTCATTTCCATAAGTTACATTCAATACGGGTGCAAAATCAGGATCACTGGTTCCTGAAAACTCAATTATACCTTCAGATATGAAAGGAGAAGATATTTTGAATTGCGTGATATCATTAACGGTGATGTACTCTAATAATTCACTAGGTAAATCTAAACGCACCCAGTTTCCATCCGTATTGCTTCCAAAAACACATGGATTTCCTTCTTCTTTGGAAGGTGCACTAAAATCAACAGCTTCCACTGCCGCACTAATTCCAAAAGCACCATCATTAATTTCTATCAACACATTAGGGTCTATTGGCTCATTCCCTGTGTGTTGAATTCTATGTAGAAATAAACTGGCCTTCTCTGCAATTGAATCGAGATTATAAAGTGTTTCAAAAGTAAGGATTGTCTTGTGCACTGTCCCGCCTAAATCACCAAGGAATAACTTTGTACTCACTGTACCGTCAGAAGAAACAGAACCTGTAGTTAAACTATCTTCTGCAATAAAATATTTGTCGGCCATAAAAGCTTTGTGATAAAACTTTTGAGTTGTATAGCCTATAAGGTCTCTATATCCTTGTGCTGATAAATGAAAGCAATCTTTAAACACTCCATAATTTCGCATTGAGTTCTTTGGAGAAGGATAATCGGTAAAACCATAAGGTAATGGGGCACTTAAAGGTGCATAAGTTCCATAAGGAGCAATTCCTAATGGGTCGATTTGTCCATAAGAATATTGTGTAATTCCTGTAGCTTTTACGAATTCAACGCGCGGATCATTCGCATAATAGGATTCAATATCGGAGGAGAAAATATTCAACAAATCATTTATTTCTTGGTTTGAAGGGTTCTCCATTCCTTGCCAAGTCCCATAAAACGGATGAGAACTTGGGAAAAGTGTTCCTGTAATCACCTCTTCAAAATTAGGATAGGCATAACCTCCCCAAACTACTTTTACATCTGGTCTTACTCCTTTGATAAAATCAATGACTGCGATCACACTGTCTTTTACTTGAAACCTCAATGAATCGGTTTGTGCTTGCGTAAAGGATTGTGATTTCCAACTACCCAGAACATCATTTCCTCCTATGCTCAAGTGTACGTATTCAATTGTAGGTTTGCTGATAAGTTGATTGGCGATTTCACCTTGTTTTGTTGGTGTTAAAAAATCTACTGTTTCGGCTCCGTTTTCAGACAATGTAAGATTGGTATAATACTTCACGTTAGAATGCCCCCAATCTGAATAAACATTATTAATTGTTCCATCTACATTCATGAAAAAAGCCCAACTATCACCAACGAGCAGTACTTTTGTTTCTTCGTTTTCCGAACATTGACTGAATGCAAAATGAAATGATAAAAGGAATAAGACACAAGTTGAGAATAGTGTTTTCATAATGTAGTAGTTTGAGATGTTTATACAGTATAAATTAACGAATAAAAGTTCAGATTCACAATAGTATAGGCATAAAATTAAATATTCAACATTATGATGTAAATTTACTAGAAGTTGAATACCTGTTATTGATAAAATATCAAACTATGGAGTGGAAGAATAAAAACAACAAATTAACAAAGACCTATTCATTTAAAGATTTTATGGAAGCGGTGAATTTCATCAACAAAGTGGCCGTCATTGCAGAGGAAATAAAACATCATCCAACGCTCTATTTACACAGTTACAAAAAAGTGGATGTTCAATTAACAACACATGATCAAGGGGCTGTGGTTACAGAAATCGATTTTAAGATGGCAGAACGTATTGATGAAATAATAAAAGAAGATTAAATCAGGGTAAAAACTTTATCTTTGAAAAAAAAAATAGAACATGGCTAAAGTTGGAATTATAATGGGAAGCAAATCGGATTTACCGGTTATGCAAGAAGCGGCAGATATTTTAAATTATTTAGGCGTAGCCTATGAGATGGATATTGTATCTGCACATAGAACTCCTGAGAAGATGTTTGAGTATGGTAAAAATGCGCACAAAAGAGGCGTTAAGACAATTATTGCAGGTGCTGGAGGAGCGGCACATTTACCTGGTATGGTTGCTTCACTTACCCCCCTTCCAGTGATTGGTGTTCCAGTAAAATCAAGAAACTCAATCGATGGTTGGGATTCTATTCTATCCATTCTACAAATGCCAGGAGGAATCCCAGTTGCAACAGTTGCTTTAGATGGTGCAAAGAACGCAGGGATACTAGCAGCGAAGATTGTTGCTGTAGGTGAGCCTGAATTAATGGAAAGATTGGTGGAGTATATTGAGGAACTCAAACAAAAGGTATTGGAAACAGCCAAGGAATTATAATAGTTAAAAAAGATAAAATATAATGAGGGACTCAATGAGTTCCTCTTTTTTTTGGTTTCATTTAATCAACTCCAACAAAATTATGGTTTAATTCATGATGAAAAAAAAAGCGTTTCCGAAGAAACGCTTTTTAAATTTATAATCTGTTTGATTAACCACCGAAGTCATCAAATGATACGTTTTCTGGTGGAACACCCCATTGGTCACACATATTAAGAACAGCTTGGTTCATTAAAGGTGGACCACAGAAATAGAATTCTATATCTTCAGGTTCATCATGTTTAGATAAATATTGATCGATTACAGCTTGGTGAACGAATCCTAAGAATCCATCTCCTTCTTCATCGTGAATATCCTTCTTCACTTTCCAATTGTCTTCCTCTAGAGGTTCAGACAACACCATGTAGAATTTGAAATTAGGGAATTCTCTTTCTAAAGCGCGGAAGTGTTCGATATAGAACAGCTCAGCTCTTGAACGCCCTCCATACCAATAAGTCACTTTTCTGTCTGTTTTCATTGTTCTAAACAGCTCATATAAGTGTGAACGCATTGGCGCCATTCCAGCACCACCTCCAATGTATAACATCTCTGCATCAGAATCTTCATTGATAAAGAATTCACCATAAGGTCCTGAGATAATTGCAGTGTCTCCTACTTTTAAGTTGAAGATATAAGAAGACGCTATACCAGGATTTACTTTCATCCAACCACCTGCTTTACGATCAAATGGTGGAGTTGCAATACGCACGTTCAACATAATTCTTCTTCCTTCTGCAGGGTAAGAAGCCATTGAATAAGCACGAACTGTATCTTCATCATTTCTCATTTGCAATGGCCAAAGTTTGAACTTATCCCATTCCGCTTTGAACTTATCAGGTTGTCCAGGGTGATCTTCTGGATGCGCTGTAATGTCCATTGTTTTGAAATCTACAACACAAGGTGGAATTTTAATCTGAATATATCCTCCAGCCTTGTAATCCATATCTTCAGGAACTTCAACAATAAACTCCTTAATGAAAGAAGCTACGTTATAGTTCGACACAACTTTAGCTTCCCATTCTTTAACACCAAGAACTTCTTCATCGATTTCAATTTGCATATCTTCTTTTACCTTAACCTGGCAACTAAGACGCATATTCTCTTTGATTTCTTTTCTTGAAAAGTGTGGTTCTTCAGTAGGAAGAATACTTCCACCACCTTCATGTACTTTACAAGTACATTGGATACAAGTACCTCCACCACCACAAGCAGAAGCTAAAAATATTTTTTCATTACTTAAGGTATTCAAAAGGGTATCTCCTGCATTTACCTCAAGTACTTTATCTCCATTAATCGTAATTTTAAGTTTACCTGGTGGTGTTAATTTTGCCTTTACAAAAAGCAACATCGAAACCAACAGTAAAATAACTGCTAAGAAGAATATTACTGTAATTAAAATTGATAAACCCATTACTGCTCTAGTTTTTCGTTAATAATTTGTGAAGTTTCAACTGTACTCACAGTACTCGTTTTCTCTTCTTTCTTTTTTCCGTATTCTACCCCCATAAAGCTCATGAAAGCGATTCCCATTAATCCAGTAACAATAAAGGTGATACCTAATCCTCTTAAAGCTGGTGGAACTTTTGAATAGCGTATTTTCTCACGAATAGCGGCCAAAGAAACAATTGCAATGAACCAACCAATTCCAGAACCCAAAGCGAATGCTGAAGCATCAAGGATTGTTGAATACTGACGGTCTTGCATAAACAACGCTCCCCCTAAGATTGAACAGTTTACTGCGATCAGTGGAAGGAAGATTCCCAACGCTCCATATAAAGCAGGTGCAAACTTCTCTACTAACATCTCAACTAACTGCACAATAGAAGCTACTACTGCAATAAACATAATGAAAGAAAGGAATCCTAAATCAATGGTTTTTGATCCACTTACTCCGTATTCTGGGTTTAACCAAACCAAAGCACCTTCTTTCAACACATAGTTCTCTAATAAATAGTTCATCGGTACAGTAACCACCAATACGAAGACTACTGCTAATCCAAGACCTACTCCTGTTTTCACTGTTTTAGAAACAGCCAAATAAGAACACATTCCCAGGAAATAGGCGAAAATCATATTTTCGGTAAAAATCGCCTTTACGAATATATCTAATGTACTTTCCATAATTATAATCTTATCTTCTTATTAATTTTCTTCAACGAGTTCTTTATTCATAGAACGCTGAACCCAGATAATGATACCTACAACGATCAGTGCCATTGGAGGAAGAATCATCATGTTGTTGTTCATATAACCGATTGCGTACAGCCCTGATTCTTCACCCGGAAGGTTATTTCCAAAAATGGAAGCTCCCCAGATTTTTCCAGAACCTAGTACTTCACGTACCAAAGCAACAAGCACTAGAATCCAAGCGTATCCAATAGCGTTTCCTACAGCATCTAAAATAGATGGCCAAGGTTTATTTGCCATTGCGAAGGCTTCAAAACGTCCCATAATAATACAGTTCGTAATGATCAACCCAACGAAAACCGACAGTTTCTCAGAAACATCGGGAACGAAAGCTTGGAGTGACTCGTTTACAATAATTACTAATGAAGCAACAATTACCAACTGTACGATAATACGTACACGTGAAGGGATTAGGTTTCTAAGTAAAGAAACCACAAGGTTTCCAAAAACCATAACGAATATTACAGAAATAGACATCCAGAACGCTTGTTCTACCTGTACTGTAATCGCTAATGCAGAACAAATTCCTAATACCTGAATGGTAATTGGGTTATTGTCTGATAATGGATCAGTAATTAATCGCCTATTCTTTTTAGAGAATAATGGTTCACTTGGCGCTTTAACTTTATCTTCAGTCTTACTCATAGCACTATTTATTTTTACTGAAATATTTATAATACACTTCCATGGTCTCATTCACCATACGCTCAACTCCTTTTGAGGTAATGGTACCTCCAGTGATTCCGTCTACCTTTTGCGTTTCAGAACCCGTTCCGTTTTGAACAACTGTAATTGGCGTAAAGGTACCATCGATCGCGATTTTCTCACCATTGTAACGGTTTTCAAAGAAGCTTTGAGAAATCTCAGCCCCTAAACCTGGAGTTTCACCTTTGTGGTCAAATGAAGTACCAACGATTGTTTCATAGTCATCAGCCAAAGCTACGAATCCCCAAATTGGTCCCCATAACCCTTTTCCAACTACTGGTAAAACAAAAAGCTTTTCTCCATCTTTTTCAGCTTCGAAAATTGGATAAAGTCGATCTGCAACCTTAATCGTTTTGTCTCTGAATTGTTTTTGTACATCTAAATTGAAGGCTTGCTTTTCTTCTGGCAGATTTTCTTGTAAAACCCCAGTATGAGAAATCACATAGCTATCTTTAATGTACTGGTCGTATTTTTCACTTCCGTCTTTACGTGTTGATTCAACACCTAAGGCTGAAAGGATATTCATTTTTTTCTTTACCGCTACATTCGCGTCTTTTCTATCTTTTAACCCTAATGATAAGGAAGAAAGAATCACTCCAACAACTATAACCAATATAATTGAGAAGGCAAATGTATAACCGTTTCCGTCTTTATTAACTTGCATATCTAAGCTGTTTTAAATCGTTTTTTACGTCTTGAAATATTTGCTTGAACCACATAATGGTCAATCAATGGAGCCATGATATTCATGAACAGAATGGCCAACATTACTCCCTCAGGATAAGCTGGGTTCAATACACGAATCAAAACGGCAAGTCCACCTCCTAGGAAACCATACCATAATTTCCCGTATTGGGTTTGTGCTGCAGTTACAGGATCGGTAGCCATAAACACAGCACCAAAGGCGAAACCACCAATAATTAAATGGTAATAAGCAGGCATATCCATATATGCGTTAGCGCCAATTAAGTTCATCAATAATCCAAATACAAATCCTCCTGCAAAGAAAGACAAGATAATTCTCCAAGAAGCTACACCAGTATACAACAACAATGCTGCTCCTAACATAATAGCAATAACAGAGGTTTCACCAACAGACCCTGGGACCATACCAATAATAGCATGAAGAGGATCATATGCACCTTCAAATTTTTGTAATAACTCTGCACTTGTCGATGTAGCAGATAAAGCTTCTCCTGCCACTACTGGAGCGTCCCCAACAAAGGAAGCTACATCTCCTAATGCTGTAGCACCAGAGGCTCCATCAGGAAGTGTTCCACCGTTTTGGGCAATTATATCTGAAGTACCAGACTTCCATACCTTATCTCCTGACATTGCTGTTGGATAAGCAAAGAATAAGAATGCTCGAGCGGTAAGGGCAACGTTTACGATGTTCATCCCTGTACCTCCAAACACCTCTTTACCAATCACTACGGCAAATGCAGTAGCAACACCAACCATCCACAATGGAACGTCAGCTGGCATGATTAAAGGAATTAACATTCCCGATACTAAGAATCCTTCATGAAGTCCGTGTCCACGCATAAATCCAAAGATGAATTCTATGGCCAAACCAACTCCGTAAGATACGATGAGTATTGGCAATACTTGTAACACTCCATAGAGTAGTTTATCGCCAAATCCAGTCATATAGTCACTATATGCTCCGAATTGTTCTGGATTTAAATAAGATTGTAATTCGTAATGCCAATGTCCTGTATTATAAATACCAAACAACAATGCTGGGATCATCGCTAAAACGACCATAAACATAGTACGTTTTAAATCCACACCATCACGAATATGAGCCCCTTTCTTTGTTACGTGTTTTGGCGTAAACAAGAAAGTTGAGAGAGATTCATACAGCGGGTACATTTTCTCCCACTTACCACCCTTCTCAAACTTTGGGTCAAGATTTTGAATGACTTTTTTTAATGCTTTCAATTTCCTAAATTTTATTATTTAACACTTACATGCATTCTTCTTCGATAACATCTAAACCTTCACGGATCTTTTCCTGAATTTCAATTTTAGATGTACATACATATTCACACAATGCGAAATCTTCAGGTGCAACTTCGTATATTCCTAATTCTTCCATCGCATCAATATCATTTACAATGATGGCTTTGATCAATTGCATCGGTAAAATATCAAAAGGCAATACCTTTTCCATTTCTCCTGTAACAACAAATCCACGCTCTTCACCATTTAAGTTCGTATCTAAACGGTACTTTTTATTTGGCGTCAACCATGTAGGGAACAAACGGTGGCTTGAAAACTTATCAAAACCAGGCCCTAACCATCCCTTTGTTAAGAAGAATTTGTAATCATCTCCTTCTGGTAAAACAGTAACTTGGGCATCGTAAAACCCTAAGAAACCATCGCTTCCAACAGCTTCTCCCGTCAATGCGTTACCGCTAATCACACGTACATTATCTTGGACTAAATTACCTTCCACAAGTGGAGTTAATTGAGCTCCCATAATGGTCTTATAATATTTTCTATTGTTCGCCTCAGAGCCTGTCAAAGCAACATACTTTGAAGAATCAAATTTTCCTTCAGCGAAGAATTTACCGATGGTCACAACATCTTGCGGATTCACAGTAAAGACAAACTCACCTTTGTCAATTGGATCAAAGTGGTGAATCTGAGTCCCCACATTTCCTGCAGGGTGCTTTCCTGAAATCCTATTGATTTGAACATTCTTTGCATTCACAAAAGCTTCGTCTGGAGCTCCTTTTGCATTCAATGTTAAATTCACTTTACCATCTGTCAACTTCGCAAGGGCATTCAATCCGTGTTGAAAATACTGATCTTGTCCGTGGATGATAAAATCATAATCTGGCGCCAAAGGAGAACTGTCGAATGAAGAAATAAAAATTGCTTTTGGCGTTACCGCTGGATTCGCAATTTTATCTAAAGGACGTTGTTTTAAATATGGCCAAAGACCATTTGCTAACATTGTCTTCATCACTTCTTCTCTCGAAATAGATGATGGATCTACAGGGTCTACCTGAACCACCTCGTCCACTTCAGAAACTTTGATTCGAACTTCTAAAATCCTTCTTTTCTCTCCCCTAACCACTTCAGAAAGTACACCTGTAACAGGAGAAACAAATTTCACGTCCTTATTGTATTTATCATAAAACACAACTTCACCACGTTTCACTTTCTCCCCCTCTTTGATGATTACTTTCGGAACCAGTCCGTGAAAATCTGAAGGTTTTATTGCGACCATAGTTGGTGTTTCTAAATCCACCTTCACTTGGTCGGCTTCACCGATAAGCTTGATATCAAGCCCTTTTTTAAGTCTAACCGCCTTTGACATGTTTATACAGACATTTTATTTAATGCACAAAAATATAAAATTGTTCGACTTTGAGCGGGCTTCTACTCTGTTTAGGTGTGACGATTATCAATTTAGAACGGTTCTAAATAAGGAGACGCTTATTATTGAGCTAATTACACTTTTTTTCTTGGTACATAAGAAATCATTAACTATATTTATCGTTTGACTTTTAAAATCTGTCATTTTTTTATTACTCAACGAATATTATGAATGTTGCCATAACAAAAGGAATAAAAATTACTGTTACAGCACTGTTTCGTTCCGATTTAACTCAATTAGAAAAGGGATTATTCTTCTTTAATTACTCTATTATCATTGAAAATCTGAGCCACAATAGGGTTCAATTAATTTCAAGACACTGGAGAATTGTAGACTCCCTCGCTCCGACCCGAATCGTTGAAGGCGATGGTGTTATTGGTGAACAACCTATCTTAGAACCTGGCGAAACTCATCTATATACTTCGGGCTGCGACTTGTCTTCCGGTCTTGGATACATGGAAGGCTATTATAATTTCGTAACCATCAATGATAAAGGTGAAAAAACAAGCAACTTCAAAGTTAATGTGCCCAAGTTCACTTTGGAATATTCTGGTAAACTCAATTAATCATTCTTTAATTTTGAATTGAGGAAAATCTCAATGCAGACTTCGGTGAAACCTTATTGAATTTACTTTTTCCAAAAACATTCTGAATTGACCAGAAGAATAGATCGAATCCACTTCACTTATTCTCCTTTGATGAAAGTAGATTAAAGGACATATTAAAATGTTTTATTGACTTAATTGATCTGCAACAACTTGTTTAGCACTTCCTTTTTTTTACCTTACTACCTATTCAACTCAAAGCGGTAAAACATAAATCCAATTTAAAATGTTGGCAGGACTGTAGATTCATTAATTTTGCAACTTTAAATAGTATATGAGCTACAGCAAAAACTTTTGGGCACTGACATTGGGGATGTTTTTATTCATGACCTCATTTAACTTAATTATTCCTGAATTGAATGGATTCATCACCTCATTAGGTGGTGAAAGCTACAAAGGACTTATTATTGGACTCTTCACTGTTACAGCAGCACTTTCTCGTCCTTTTTCTGGAAAAATGGCCGATCTGGTAGGTAGGAAAAGTACAATGTATGTAGGGACAATCGTCAGCATTATTATGACTTTATTATATCCTTTCAGTGGAACTATTCTTTTCTTTTTAACACTTCGTTTCTTTCATGGATTCTCAACAGGCTTTCTCCCAACAGGAGCTACAGCGTTGGTGACAGATATTCTTCCTGAAAACAAAAGAGGTCAAGGCATGGGCGTTTTCGGAACTGGAATAGCATTGGGGCTTGGTGTTGGACAAGGATTAGGAACTCCAATTGCGAATGCACTTACATTGAATGGACTTTTTATCGTTTCGAGTTTAACTGCACTTTTATCTTTGCTGTTCATATTCTCAGTTAAAGAAACTTTACCTCATCCACAACCATTTACATTGCGCATATTTAAAGTGAAAATTGAAGATGTTTTCGAAAAAAATGTTCTCCCAGCCGCGATGGTCATGTTTTTAACTACGGTATGCACAGGCTTGGTTCTTGTACTTACTCCCGACATGTCTGTCTACCTTAACATTGAAAACAAAGGTTGGTATTATGTATTTTATGTCGTATCCACAATCGCCGTAAGACTATTTGCCGGAACGCTCTCAGACAGAATAGGAAGAAGGCAAACATTAATTCTGGGTATTTCTTTTTTAATTGTAGCAATGCTCATGACCGGAAATGCGAAAACTGAATTTTGGTACACAGCAGCTTCCTTCATCTTTGGGATTGCCACTGGAATAAGCTCTCCTACTTTATTTGCATGGATGGCTGATTTATCTCCCAGTCACAGAAGAGGTGTTGGCTCGGGAACATTATTCATCGCATTAGAATTGGGAATTCTATTTGGAAGCATTGGCACAATGGCTGTTTACAGCAATACTTTAGAATCTTTAAGAAATGCATTTAACGGGGGCGCAATTGTTGCTGGTTTGGCACTTATCTATATAATCATCCACCTCTTATTTAGCAAAACCAATAAATACTACAAGAAGTAATTACCGGGTTAAAAAAAACCATACAGCTGGTTCAAGTACCCTTTTTGACCATTAATTAATCTCTGACAAAAAATAAGCCCAACAAAGCTATTGAGAAATTTAGCACAGCCTTCTTGTAGTTTTGGTTGGTTAGATTTGAAAAATGGTTATATTTTTAGGTGATGTAGTAAAGATTCAGCCAACCACGAAATGGGATTCAACATTATGACAAACTCAATGCATCGGAGACTCACCCACATTTCTCGCGGTAGTCCGGTTTTTGGTCAAAAAGCTACTTCTAATGAAGAATAATAAAAGATTTATAATATTAATCTTGATTTTTATCATTATTGGTACAACGATAGGTGTGTTTTATGAAAACAAGAAGAAAAAACTCCTTTCTACCAATACAAAGGTAACCCATGGTTATCTTACAAAACGAATTAATGTTGCTCGCTCTTGTAATGAAAGCTATTACTATTATTATATAAAAAATAATAAGTTTGAAATTTGGGAATGTGGCCTAAAACCTTTTCTAGAAATTGGAGACACCGTATTAATTAAGTATTCATTAGAAGCCCCTTCCGTAGCAAAAGTGATTGATTTTAAATTTATGAAAAAGTTTAAAATATAAATTTTAAAGATGGAAGACGGCTCCACCACCTCTATGCTCTTGCTGAATACTCAATACTGTCTTGCTCTTGCTCAATACTGTCTTGCTCTTGCTCAATACTCAATACTGTTTTCTCGGGTCAGTCTCAAAAGTTGGGGAGGGATTCATTCCTCACTTATTGAACAAGCGAATGATGGTTTTAACCACTTTCATGCTTAAAACGTTGAATAATCCTAATTCAAATTGCCAAGTATTTGTGCTCAACCCCCAACTATTCGTCTTGATTAAAAAAGCCTACAAAAACTCGTATCTACATACAGAAAAAGACGACTAAGATAGTCGTCTTTAAATACCGTTTGAACCTATTGTGATGTAGACCTTTTATTTTATTGGTCTTATTTCTTAGAAAGAATCATCGACCTGAAGAATCTATTCAAATTCTTCATCAATATTCTCTTCGTACTCTTCTTTGATTTCTTCTTTCAAGAATCCTTCATCATCATAATCATCATCATCTTCGATAATTTCTTGTGCTTGACTAATGGTCATTCTAATTAAATAATAGTAATCCTCCGTTTCAAAAGGTAGGGCACTTACTGTGTTTCCATCTTTATTTTTGAACTTGACTAAGTGGTCTTCAAAGCCTTCCGGATAATTTAATTTAATTAACTGCTTTACGCGCTTATCAAGTTTCACGTAATCTTTAACAACTCTAGGCTTACTACTCATCTTCATTAATTGTATATTTATATTGTCACGGGATAAAAGTATTAAATTCCTACATTCACCAAACTTTTGTCCATAGTTTTTACAAAAAATTATTCTTTCTATTAAAATCGTAGAATGAACTTCTGTATAAATTTAAATGATAAAGAATTAAAAAACCAAGAATCCTGCATAAAATCGTGGGCAATTAAGAAGAATATGTATTTTTGTCTGACAAACTATGGATAAATCTGAACAAATATTAGGAGTTATAGGAGGCGGTAGTTGGGCTACTGCACTAGTGAAGATTCTTACGGAGAATGTATCAAAGGTGAATTGGTACATGAGAAACGAGGAAGCTGTAGAAAACATTCACAAATACCGAAGAAACTTAAAGTACCTTCAGTCTGTAGAATTGAACACAGACAAGATCAATGTCAGCACAGATTTGGTTGAAATTATTCGATCTTCTGACATTATCATTATCGCCACTCCGTCAGCTTTTTTAACTTCATTGTTTGAAGACTTTCCTATTGAACACTTCAAAGGGAAAACTGTATTTTCAGCAGTAAAAGGAATTATCCCAGAATATCACGCCATTCCCGCACGTTTTATTCATAAGACTTTTGGTACTCCTTATGACCAAATAGGAATAGTTTGTGGACCTTGTCATGCAGAAGAAGTTGCTTTAGAACGCTTGTCTTATCTTACCATTGTTTGCCAAGACGAAGACATTGCAGATGACATGGCAGATCGATTTAAGACACGTTACATCAAAACTACAACCTCAGATGACTTGTTTGGTACAGAGTTATCGGCCATCCTCAAAAACGTCTATGCAATTGCTTCAGGTATTTGTGCAGGATTAGGATATGGAGATAATTTCCAAGCTGTTTTGATCTCCAATGCCATTCAAGAAATAGAAAACTTCATTGATGAAGTCAGCCCAATCCACAGAGATGTAAAAAGTAGTGCTTATTTGGGTGATTTATTGGTGACTGCCTATTCAAAGTTCTCAAGAAACAGGACTTTTGGATTTATGATTGGGAAAGGGTATTCAGTAAAGATTGCTCAAATGGAGATGGATATGATTGCTGAGGGATATTATGCTGTAAAGTCAGTCATGGAAATCAACAAAAAGTTCAATGTTGAAATGCCCATCGTTGAGGCCGTAAACAATATTATCTACGAACGTATTTCTCCAGTTATCGAAATGAAGATCCTAACAGATCGATTATCATAAAAAAAAGTGCTTGTTAAGTGTAATTTGCAAATCACACCCAACAAGCACCTCTACAAATTACATCATACCTGGCATTCCACCTGGCATTCCGCCGCCCATTCCTCCGGCAGCAGCACTTTCATCTTCTGGTTCATCTACAATCACACATTCTGTTGTCAACAACATCGATGCGATAGAAGCTGCGTTTTCAATAGCAATACGCGTTACTTTTGTTGGATCCAAAACTCCAGCTGCAAGTAAGTTTTCGAACTCCTCAGTTCTTGCGTTGTAACCGTAATCGTCTTTTCCTTCAAGAACTTTCTGAACAATAACTGCTCCTTCGCTTCCTGCGTTTTTAACGATTTGGCGCAGAGGCTCTTCAACTGAACGTCTTACGATATCAATACCAGTTGTTTCGTCGTCGTTTTCTCCTTTGATCTCTTTCAAGCCATTTAAGGTTCTCAACAAAGCAACACCACCTCCAGGGATTACACCTTCTTCAACCGCTGCACGTGTAGCTGCCAAAGCATCCTCAACACGGTCTTTCTTTTCCTTCATTTCAACTTCAGAAGCTGCTCCAACATAAAGTACTGCAACACCACCCGCTAGTTTAGCCAAGCGCTCTTGCATTTTCTCCTTGTCATAGTCAGAAGTAGATGTTTCCATCTGAGCTCTAATTTGAGCAACTCGAGCATCAATCGCTTCTTTATTTCCTGAACCGTTTACAATGGTTGTATTGTCTTTATCGATTTCAACTTTTTCAGCTGTCCCCAACATGTCTAAAGTTGCCGTTTCAAGAGACAGTCCTTTTTCTTCAGAAATCACCTGTCCTCCTGTAAGGATTGCAAGGTCTTCCAACATTGCTTTTCTGCGGTCACCAAATCCAGGCGCTTTAACAGCTGCAACTTTCAAGGAACCTCTAATTCTGTTTACCACAAGAGTAGTTAACGCTTCTCCATCGATATCTTCAGCGATAATCAATAAAGGTCTTCCAGACTGTGCTGCAGGTTCCAAAACAGGAAGTAAATCCTTCATGTTTGTAATCTTTTTATCACAGATTAAAAGGTATGGATTCTCTAAATCAGCGATCATTTTTTCTGGATTCGTCACGAAGTAAGGCGAAAGATATCCTCTATCGAACTGCATTCCTTCTACGGTTTTCACTTCAGTTTCGATACCTTTAGCTTCTTCTACAGTAATTACACCGTCATTACCAACCACCTTCATTGCTTCTGCGATCAATGTTCCTATAGTCTCATCATTATTGGCAGAAATAGAAGCAATTTGCTTGATTTTATCATTATCAGAACCCACTTCTTTTGAAAGTTTCTTGAGCTCTTCTACAATAATTTTCACTGCTTTATCGATACCTCTTTTCAGGTCCATTGGATTTGCTCCTGCAGTAACGTTTTTCAATCCTGCAGTTATTATTGCTTGTGCTAAAACTGTAGCCGTTGTTGTACCATCACCAGCGATATCAGCAGTTCTTGAAGCTACTTCTTTAACCATTTGAGCTCCCATGTTCTCAACAGGATCTTTCAAATCGATTTCTTTCGCTACAGAAACTCCATCTTTTGTTACGTGAGGCGCACCGAATTTCTTACCAATAACTACGTTACGACCTTTAGGTCCTAATGTTACTTTTACTGCGTTTGCTAACGCATCGACACCTTTCTTAAGCTTCTCTCTTGCTTGTTCGTCGAAATATATTTCTTTTGCCATTCTAACTTAATTTTTTAACGTTAATAACTATTGAAAAACACCGTATACATCGGCTTCTTTCATAATCAAGTAAGTTTTTCCTTCAATCTTGATCTCTGTTCCTGAGTACTGACCAAATAAAACAGTATCTCCTTCTTTAACCGTCATGGGTTCATCTTTCTTACCATTACCAACGGCTACAACTGTTCCTCTTAAAGGTTTTTCTTTAGCTGCATCAGGAATAATGATTCCACTAGCTGTTTTTTCTTCGGCAGGTGTGGGCTCAATTAGCACACGATCCGCCAACGGTTTTAATGCTGACATATTATTTTATTTAAGTTTAATTGAATTTATTTTAACTGTTTGCTTTTAGACCAATTCTATGCCAATGAAGAATGCTGTAGCTTTTGTCAGAAATCCAGAAAAAAAAGCAAAAAAAATGTCAGTGTATATGACACACTGACATTCAATTTTATTTACTTAAAGTTTAGGAATGACAATCTATCTTCCCTAAACAAGTTTTATTCTTATTCTATTCTTGAACTTCATCTCCTTGAGAAGCTGGCATTTCAGTAGCCGGTGCTTCTTCAACAGGTAGGTTAGCTGGTTGATGATACATCAAAGTCATCGCAATACTCAATACTCCGATGATCCCCGCCAAACTCCATGTTGCTTTTTCAATAAAGTCATTGGTTTGCTTAACTCCACCCATTTGGTGAGCTGCACCAAAGTCTGTTGATAATCCTCCTCCTTTTGGATTCTGCATTAAAACAAGTAATACAAGTAAAACACTCGCAAGGATGATAAGTACAATAAATAAAGTTTCCATATTTTAATTTAATTTTCTTTTCAAGGTTTCAATTTGAAGTGCAAAGAAACTCTTTTTTTCTGGAATTTTCAAGATTAATTTTTCATAAGCATCAATTGCCTTCGGATAATTGCCTTGGGCTGCATAAATCTTGGCGAGGGTCTCACTCACTGGAAGCCTTGTTTCATCTAGGCTTTCACGTGCTTTTTGCACCGGTGAAAAGAACTCGTTTTTTCTTTTCTCTACGCTTAAAATTTCTTTCTTTTTTTCTTTTTCTTCTGGTTTTTCAGGTGCTTTTTCTTCTTCCTGAGGTAATTCCTTCGATTTTTGAGGAGTATCCTCTGGTTTTTCAGCTTCGGCAAAAGGCATCATCCATGAAGTGAAAGTTTTTAATCCACTCTCTGGTTTTTCAACTTCTTTTTCTTCAGCCTCACTCTCTTCGCCTACTTCATTTTCGGCACTTTCCTCTATTGTCGGTAAATCAAACTCAATTGAAACGGTGTCTTCTTCGTCTTCCTTCGGCTTATCTAATTGTTTTAAACGAGCAAAATGATACGTTTCCTCGGATTCTTGGTCGACTTCTAAATAAATTGAGGAGCTAACAGCATGCGCCAAAATATCCCGTTCTAAGTCGCCTACTTTTTTCAGGTCCTTTTTCTCTGCTTGTTCAAGCTCCTCCTCTCTTGGAACTTCTGCTTCTTGGCCGACTTCATCCTCGCTTGAAACAACATCTTGCACTTCCTCCCTTTCTGAGTCAACCCCCTCTTCAACTTGAACTTCATCAGTTAAATCAAACACTACTTTTTCTTCAGGTTCGGGTGCAGGTTCTTCTGTTGTTAGAACCTCCTCCTTTTCATCATCTTCTATCTGAATCTTCTCGGTTGAGTCTACAAAAGACTCGTGTTTTGCATCTTCTATTTCAACATCAACTGCAGTTTCACTTTCTTGACCCACCACTTCATCTACGTAATGAATCAAATGAAAAAGTTGAGAACGGTCGGGAATGCGATAGGCATGATTTTTCAGTTCTGCTTCAAACTGAATGGTGTTGTGCATCGACAAACCTTTGAGGTACAATTGTGAAAATACCGCAGCAAAAGGATAGCGCTCCGCCAATTGACGTAGCTGTTCTAAATCCTCCAGTTTTATCAATTCTGGTTGATCAATTCTTTTCGATATTTCTACAAAGTTTAACATTACCAGTTCGAAAGTAACTTATTTAAAACATCTTGCACTATTTGATCGTTAATTTCTTCTAACAATTGTGCTTGAATTGCTCCCACATCTTGTGTCGCATCAAAGTCTGCAAACCGTGAACTACTTAATTCCATCAACTCCTCCTCAGGTGCAGAAATAAATATCTCAAAACTCACGCGAATAGTTAATCTATTTTTTACATCTGCGGCATTATCTTGCAAAGATAAAGGCGTAACTGTATAAGAATCTACAGCACCTGTTACAATAATTTGAGGATCTTCATCTTCATCAGTAACTAAAGTTAAACCCACTCTATTCTGAATAGCATCTTTTACCAACTCGGTTAATTCTGAGGAATAACTAATAGGTGCGTTAGGCGCTTTATTCTCTAATGTGCTAACCATAAATCTTTTCCATTCGGGCGGAACACTTCCATCGCGAAAAGAAATACTTGTGGGCCAACAAGAAGTAAACAAAAGGGCCACTATAGATAAAAGGAGTATTCTCATTGTTTAGCCTCGGCTTATTTTAAATTATATTCTTTAATTTTTCGGTATAAAGTTCGCTCAGAAATCCCCAGCTCTTTAGCTGCGTCCTTTCTTTTACCATTATGCTTTTCTAAAGCTTTTTTCACAAACTCCTTTTCTCTTTCTTCCAAAGACAAAGATTCTTCTACCTCAATATGTTCTTGATAATCGCTATCTACAATCGTCATCTCATCTTGCTCCGAAAATGAACTCACTTCATTTACCTCGTCTCTTACTCCTGATTCCAACAATCGTTTACTGTCTTCATTCGAAATATCGGAGTAAACACGATTCAAAACATCTCGTTGAGTCCCCGTTAAATCAACGTCTTTATTTCCATTCAACAATTCAATCACCAGCTTTTTCAACTCGTTCATGTCTCTTTTCATGTCAAACAAAAACTTATAAATCAACTCTCGATCTGAAAAAGCGTCTTTCCCTTCACTTCCTTCCGTCCCAACAATTGAAGGCACCCCTGAAATAACCTCTTCAGGAAGATAGGACTTCATTTTTTGCAAAGAAATATCTCGATCACTTTCGATTACAGAAATTTGTTCCACAACGTTTTTTAACTGTCTAATATTTCCTGGCCAATTATACTTTTCTAAAGCGAATATTGCTTCATCGCTAAGCTTAATGGAGGGCATTCTATATTTTTCAGCAAAATCAGCTGCAAACTTTCGAAACAACAAATGAATATCTTCTTTTCTTTCTCTTAAAGGTGGTAGTTTTATGGGAACCGTACTTAAACGATAGAGTAAATCTTCTCTGAACTTATTTTTTCTGATCGCTTCAGTCATATTCTCATTGGTCGCTGCAACTACACGAACATTCGTTTTGATCACCTTTGAAGAACCTACCCTGATGAACTCTCCAGTTTCTAAAACACGTAACAATCGAACTTGAGTTTGTTGGGGTAATTCAGCAACTTCATCCAAGAAAATCGTTCCACCATCTGCTTCTTCGAAATATCCTTTTCGACTTCCACTAGCACCTGTAAAAGCACCTTTTTCGTGACCAAAAAGTTCAGAATCTATCGTTCCTTCAGGAATTGCACCACAGTTTACTGCGATGTAACTTCCGTGCTTCCTCGTACTTAAATGATGAATCACTTGAGGAATAATTTCCTTTCCTGTTCCACTCTCCCCCGTTACCAATACAGAAATATCTGTAGGTGCAACCTGAATTGCAACTTCAAGCGCACGATTCAACCCAGGGGCATTACCGATAATTCCAAACCTCTGTTTGATTTGCTGAATATTCATATCACTTATCGATTATTAGTCCTCTACAATTTCTCCCGATAAAGACGCATGTGTACAATCTGTAATGCGAACCATCACGTAGTCCCCTACATTTGCATTTTTACGATCAAAGATAACTTTATGATTTCTATCTGTACGTCCCATCAAACGATCTGAAGAACGTTTTGACTCAGTTTCTGCAAGCACTTCGAGTACTTTCCCGATTTGCTCTTTGTTGATGGCTAAACTGTGCGTATGCTGAAGTTCAATAATTTGTTCCAAACGTTTTTGCTTCACCTCTTCTGGAATATCATCTTCGTATTTTCTTTCCGCTAAAGTCTTTGGACGCTCAGAATATTTATACATATAAGCGGCATCGTATTTCACCTCTCTCATTATAGAAAGCGTGTCTTGATGTTGCTCTTCTGTTTCTCCACAGAAACCTGTAATAATATCAGTCGAAATACCACATTCTGGAATAATTCGATTGATGGCCTCTATTCTATTCATATACCACTCACGTGTATAGCCCCTGTTCATTTTTTTCAACACATCGCTGTTTCCTGATTGAACAGGAAGATGGATATAGTTACAAATATTATCATGCTTCGCAATGGCGTGTAGCACATCATCGGTCATGTCTTTCGGATGAGAAGTTGAAAAACGAATTCGAAGTTTAGGGTGAACTGCTGCAACCATCTCCAATAACTGAGCAAAATTAGTCGTAGGCTTTGTTTCATCTTTTATTTCTCCTTTACTCGTCATATTCCAACGGTAAGAATCTACGTTTTGTCCCAACAAGGTAACTTCTCTATATCCAGCATTGAACAATGCCCCACACTCCTGAACGATGGTGTGAGGATCTCTACTACGTTCTCTTCCTCTGGTAAATGGAACAACACAGAAAGAACACATATTATCACACCCTCGTGTAATACTTACAAATCCTGTTACACCGTTTTTATCTAAACGCACAGGACTAATATCTGCATATGTTTCATCACGTGAAAGTAAAACATTAACTGCTTTTTGCCCTCCATCAACCTCTTCGATTAATCCTGGTAAATCTCGGTAAGAATCTGGACCAGCAACCAAATCAACGAGCTTTTCTTCTTCAAGCAAGTTCGTTTTCAAACGCTCAGCCATACAACCAAGAATACCTATAACAAGTCCTGGTCTTTGCTTCTTTGCTCTATTGAATTGCTTCAGTCGATTTCTAATTCTTTGCTCTGCGTTTTCTCTAATACTACACGTATTGATCAAAATAACATCTGCCTCTGCAGACTCTTGTGTGGTCGAGAATCCTTGGTTAATTAAAATGGATGCTACAACCTCACTATCTGAGAAATTCATTGCGCATCCATAACTTTCTAGATAGAGTTTTTTACCCCCTTCTTTATTGTCCATTGAGATCGCTTCCCCTTGGCGACTCTCATCCATATCTTTATCTAAAACAATTCCCATCGATGAATATCTATTTTATGAACTGCAAAGATATTGTTTCTTCTGATAGTGTCAAAATGTCAGTCGCTAATTTTTATAAATAGTTGAATAAAATCAATAAATAAGCGAATAATTCTCAACTAATATAATGTAATTATAAAGCGTAAAGTGAAAAGGAAAAAGAAGTTAAATCGCAATAAAGTTTGTATTTCGTATTAATTTGGAGTTATTTTGCACTCAATTTCAGAAAAAGTATTTAACGAATATCACTATGGCAAAAAATTTAGTTATCGTAGAGTCTCCCGCAAAAGCAAAAACAATTGAAGGCTATTTAGGCAAAGATTTTCTTGTTATGTCTAGTTATGGTCACGTAAGAGACTTGGCAAAAAAAGGTGTAGCGATTGACATCGAAAACGATTTTAAGCCAAACTATGAAATTAGCCCCGATAAGAAAACAGTCATCTCCGACCTTAAAAAACACGTTAAAGCAGCAGATACTGTATGGTTAGCAACGGATGAGGACCGTGAGGGTGAGGCCATTTCTTGGCACCTTTACGAAACGCTAAAACTTCAAAACAAAGACACAAAGCGTATTACTTTTAATGAAATTACAAAAACAGCTGTCCAAAAAGCAATTCAAGAACCTCGTCAAATCAACCAAGAATTGGTGAACGCACAACAAGCAAGACGTGTTTTAGATAGACTAGTAGGTTTCGAACTCTCTCCAGTTTTATGGAAAAAAGTAAAACCTAGCTTATCAGCAGGTAGAGTTCAATCTGTAGCTGTTCGATTGATCGTTGAGAGGGAAAGAGAAATTATGAACTTCACTCCAGAAAGTTACTTTAGAGTAGTTGGAGATTTTGCTGAAGGAAAAGATAAGATTACCGCAACATTATCCAGAAACATTGGTACAGATAAAGAAGTAGAATCTTTCCTTGCAGATTGCGACAAAGCAACATTTAAGGTGACTGATGTGACCAAAAAGCCAGGAGTTAAAAACCCGAGCGCTCCATTCATCACCTCTACCCTTCAGCAAGAAGCCAGTTTAAAATTAGGCTTTAGTGTTTCCCGTACAATGAGGGTCGCACAAAGTTTATACGAGGCTGGACTCATTACATATATGAGAACAGACAGTGTTAACCTTTCTGAAACCGCAATGGAAGGTGCAAAAAACACCATCATCAAAGATTACGGACCAGAATACAGTAATCCTAAAAAATACAAAAGTAAAAGTGCAGGAGCCCAAGAAGCCCATGAGGCCATTCGCCCTACAAACTTTGATGTATCTTCTGTTAACAAAGGGAAAGACGAAGATCGCCTTTATGACTTAATTTGGAAACGCTCCATCGCGTCCCAAATGAGCCCAGCAAAACTTGAAAGAACAACTATAAAAATAGGAGCACCTTCTGTTAAAGATTTATTTGTTGCTAAAGGAGAGGTCATCAAATTCGATGGTTTCCTTAAAGTCTACTTAGAGTCTAAAATGGACGAAGACGATGAAGACGACAAAGCACTTGAAGGCTTACTTCCTGACTTAAAAGTAGGAACAGACCTTTCTACCCTATCAATTGTTGCACGTGAACGCTTTTCAAAACCAGCAGCACGCTATGTTGAAGCATCTTTAGTTAAGAAATTAGAAGAACTAGGAATCGGTAGACCTTCAACTTATGCACCTACAATATCCACAATTCAGAAAAGAGGATATGTCGAAAAAAAGGAAAGAGAAGGAACTGAAAGAAAGTACCTTATTTACACCTTAGACAATAACGGTACACACAAAGAGGAAGCTACTGAAATAACCGGTAGAGACCGCAACAGACTTTCTCCTTCTGATATTGGAATGGTGGTAACTGATTTTTTGGTAGAACACTTTGGAGACATTTTAAATTACAACTTCACCGCAGAAGTAGAACAACAATTTGACGAGATTGCAAATGGAATGAAAGAATGGACAGAAATGATTAAGAATTTCTATGATCCTTTCCACAAAACTGTTGAAGATACTTTAGAGCACTCTGAACGTGCTTCAGGAGAACGTTATTTAGGAGAACATCCAAAAACCGGCGAAAAAGTAATCGTTCGCATTGGTCGCTATGGACCAATGGCACAAATTGGAGATACGGAAGGAGAAAAAAAGGCACAATTTGCAAGCTTGAGACCTAACCAATCAATAGAAACCATAACTTTTGAAGAGGTTATGGATCTATTCAAACTCCCTCGAGAGTTAGGAGAATTTGAAGGCAAAGTAGTAAAAGCAAACATTGGTCGTTTCGGTCCATACGTTCAACATGACGGGAAATTTGTTTCGATTAAGGAAGATGATCCAATGGACATCGCGCTAGATAGAGCAATCGAGCTAATTAAGGAAAAAAGAATTGAAGACGCTAAAAAACTAATCAAAACATTCCCAGAAGACGAAAACATGCAACTATTGAATGGACGCTGGGGACCTTACCTTAAAATTGGCAAAAAGAACTTCAAACTTCCTAAAGACATTGAAGAGGTAGATCAACTTACCTACGAACAATGTGTTGAAATTTCTGAAAATCAGCCAAAGAAAACAACAAAGAAAAAAGCACCGGCTAAAAAGAAAACCACAGCTAAAAAAACTGCTGCGAAGAAAAAGCCCGCTGCAAAAACAACGAAGAAAAAGTAGTTATTGAGAATTGAATGTGTATTACTTCTACAACAAAGTGATATTTCACATCAATGCTTGAATTATATTTGTTGAAAAGCAACAAGATGAAAGATATTTCTATTTATTTTCAAAGCATATCAACAGAAGATAAATTCGAAAAAGAAATGCTGGGTAATTTTATCCAAGCAAATAAAAATGGCGAATTCCCTGAAATAAAGAAAAAGGGAATCGCCCTGTTTTACGTCCCAGAATATAGAAACGATAAAAACAATTCGGATCAAGAGTTCATCAATGATTTCAGAAGTCAACTCTATAAATTGCACCAAGGATTCAACTGGAATCACAATCTTTACGACCTAGGCACAATCATTCCCGGTAAAGAAATCGCTGATACATTTCATGCCATCAGCACCGTTTGTCAAGAACTCATAAAGAACGACATCATCCCAGTTGTTATTGGAGGTTCACAAGACCTTACAAAAGCAATATACAATGCCTACGAAAAACTAGAACAGTTGGTCAACCTTACCGCAATCGACAACCGATTAGACCTGGGAAGTGCTGAAGAAACAATAACACACGAAGGATGGTTAAGCCATGTTGTTTTACACAAACCTTGCTATTTATTCAATTATGCTAATATTGGCGCGCAATCACATTATATCGCCAACAATACATTAGACCTATTCAACGAACTCTATTTTGATATATGTAGACTCGGTGAAATCAGTCAATCCACACAGCTTGCGGAACCCTACATGAGAAATACTGACATACTCAGCATGGACCTAACAAGCATACGTGCCAGTGACTTGCAAAACAATTACTATTCAGCACCCAACGGATTATTTGCCAATGAAGCTTGTCAAATCTTGAGATACGCAGGGATCAGCGACAAACTATCCAGTTTAGGAATATTCAATTACTATAGTAAGAATCACCTTGCGACAGATGAAATGGTCGCACAATTAATTTGGTACTTCAACGAAGGCTACGCCAATCGAAAAGGCGACTTCCCAGTAGGCAGTAAAAAAACTTATACTAAGTTCAGGGTCTACCTAGAGGAACTCAACGAAGAGATTGTTTTCTACAAAAGCAATAAATCAGGACGTTGGTGGATTGAAGTTCCTTATCCAGGATCGAGAAATTCAAAATTCATGCGTCACCAGATGATTCCTTGCAGCTACGACACCTATGAAGAAGCTATGAAAGGAGAAGTTCCAGACCTGTGGTGGAAGACTTATCAAAAATTAGTTTAAGTTTTACCCACGTCAAATTGTTGAAAACTTCATCAAATCACAGATTTTATCAAAAAATTATTGAATAAGCATTTTATTTATTTCGTTTTTACATTTTTTTAACTACTTTAGTCGACTGATGGAGCAATGTAAAGCTCAATCACATGCATAAAACGTTGAAAAGAAGCAGTATAACTATGAAAAGACTTTTACTTATTTCCATGCTATTATCCACCGGTATGTTCTATACATACGGGCAGCAGGATAAAATTCTGACACATTTTATTTTTGATAAAATGAGTATCAACCCTGGAGCAACAGGAGTTGGGATGAATCATCAGGTCTGTGGAACGATGATCTACAGAAACCAATGGGACAAATTCAACGGTGCTCCAAACTCTGTTTTGGTCAATGCAGAAGCGAACTTATCACAGTACTTCCCTAGTGCAGCAGGTATTTCATTCTACCATGACGCAATTGGTTTTTCTAGACAAAACAACTTGACTTTAAACTATTCATACCATATGAATTTAAGCAATGGTGTCTTAGGATTAGGAGCAGCTCTTGGAATGGTAAGCTATGGTATGAGTCCTGTTTGGGTTACACCAGATGGAAATCCAAATGATGGTTCTTTACCGACTTCTACTTCACAAGCAACATTTGATGCAAATTTCGGTCTTTACTATATGTCATATAGCGGTTGGTACGCAGGACTATCCTCTACACATCTACCAGCTATGGAGTTAGATGATTTAAATTTCAACACAGCACGTCACTATTATGCTATGGGAGGTTACCGCATGGACAATGCATTCAATGTGAATCCATTATCTTTAGAAGGAAATGTTTTAGTACGATCGGACTTAAAACTTTTAAGTGCTGACATTAATGTACGTGCAATTTGGGACGACATGTTCTATGGTGGACTTACATTTAGAACATATGATGCTGTAGGAATTATGGCGGGTCTTAACTGGAATTCATTTACATTCGGTTATTCTTATGATATTACTGTAAACAGAATATCTAGCATCTCAACAGGTTCACATGAGTTACTTGTGAAATACTGTTACCCATTGCCTCCTATTCCGATCACAAAGGCAAGAAACCCAAGGTATTTATAAGAAATTTAAAAAAATCTGTAACCATTTACAACGCTTTACCGTTATAATAATCCCAAGTATGTTGATCCTGTAGAAAGTTATTGGAGATTCGGAAAGCAAAAACGAGGTATGATGAAGAAATTATTAATTATTGGTTTAATCGGGTTAATACTTGGATCTTGTAGTACAAGGTCAGGTCATTTAACTGGAGTACTAGGTAGACAAGTGTACTACCCAGAAATACCCTTAGGAATGGTCTACATTCCATCAGGTTCCTATATAATGGGGCAGAACGATCAAGACGTTCCATTTATGCATCAAACAGTTGCAAAAACGGTTTCTGTTCAGGCTTTCTATATGGACCAAACAGAAATCACAAATAACGAATACCGTCAGTTTGTATACTGGGTAAGAGACTCTATTGCTCGTCGTACGATATATGAAAATATTGAAGAAGACGAAGAAGCGGATCGTTACATTAACTATCGTGATGAATATTACGATGAAGGAATTATGGAATGGGTAGAATATGAATCAAGTGATCGTTTTCAAAACCTTGATAATTTCTCTTTAAACTGGGACAGATCATTTTCTTATGATGACCCAATGTTAGTTCCATTATTATCGGAGATGTATTATCCATCTGCTGAGCGTTTCTACAAAAGAAAAGAGATCGATACACGTAAGTTAAACTTTAAGTATTACTGGATTGACATCGTAGAAGCTGCGCGTAGAGGTAAGGTACATATTAAACAAGACGGATATGATTATCAAGGAAATAAAATTGATAATGACCACCGTGAGTTACGTACACCCGATCATCCTTTCACGAAAGAAAAGCAAGGTCAAGATTTAGATATGGGTCACCCAAACAAACTTGGTCAAAACAATGCGATTAGAGGTCACGAAAACAGACAACGTTTTATTATCGATGAAACGATTAATGTTTACCCAGATACACTTTGTTGGGTTAGAGACTTCACTTACTCTTTCAATGATCCAATGACAAACATGTACTTCTGGCATCCCGCTTATGATAACTACCCAGTAGTTGGAGTAACTTGGCCACAAGCAAAAGCATTCAACGTTTGGAGAACACAATTATTAAATAGCTGGTTGCAGTCAATGGGAGAAATTTATGTAAACGACTTCCGTTTACCGACAGAAGCTGAATGGGAAAGAGCATCTCGTGGTGACCTAGAACTGTCTCAATACCCTTGGGGTGGTCCATACATCAGAAACTCTTCAGGGTGTTTCTTAGGTAACTTTAAACCAATGAGAGGTCGTTACTTTGAAGACGGAGGTTTCCATACTGTAAAGGCATTCTCTTACAATCCGAATGGTTGGGGTCTGTACTGTATGGCTGGAAACGTATCAGAGTGGTGTGAAACAGCTTATGATGAGTCTATGTACGAAATGTCACATGACTTAAACCCAGAATACCGTTACAATGCTATGGATTGGGATCCACCGTCAATGAAGCGTAAAGTTATACGTGGAGGTTCATGGAAAGACATTGGATACTATTTACAGAACAGTACACGAACTTATGAATATAGAGATACTGCGAAATCTTACATTGGATTTAGATCAGTAGCAACTCACCTAGGAAGAGGTGGTAGAGATTTCTCTAAAGAAGGTGGTGAAGAATTAGACCAAGATCTTCAATTGAGATAATCGTAATAACAAGTAAATTATAAACAAACAAATAAATCGTTAAACCCTTAAAAATTAAAAACTATGAAACCAGGAAGTAAAGGATGGAAAAATTTTATGGCTAAACTCTATGGTATTGGAGCGGCAGTAGTAATACTTGGAGCCTTATTTAAAATTATGCACTGGCCAGGAGCTGGTCCAATGTTGGTTGTAGGACTAGGAACTGAAGCAATTATTTTCGTTTTCTCAGCCTTTGAACCAATTCATGAAGACCCAAATTGGGAGTTAGTATACCCTGAATTAGCATTAGGTAATGATGAGGATTTTGATCCATCCGAATTACAAGCTTCTAGAAGAGGTGGCGGAGGTAACAGTGGATCTGGAATTACTGGAGAACTTGACAAGATGCTTGAAGAAGCAAACATTGATAGCGAACTATTGACTCGTTTAGGAGATGGAATGCGTGCTTTAGGAGACAATGCAGCACAATTGAAAGGTGTTACATCTGCAGCTGCTGCAACAGACTCTTATGTAGACAGTTTACAATCAGCATCTGATAAAGTAGCGAAACTATCTGAATCTTATGAAAGAGCTTCTGTAGCTATTTCTGGAATGACATCTTCTACTGAAGAAGGTCAATCTTTCGGAGAACAAATGCAAAAAGTTTCTAAAAACCTTGCTGCATTAAACAATGTATACGAATTACAATTAAAAGGTTCTTCTGCACATCTTGAGGCTACTGAGAAGTTCCAAGGTCAAGTTACTGATATGATGCAAAATCTTTCAGCATCTGTTGAAGACACTAAAATATACAAAGAAAACATGTCTATGTTAGCTAAGAACTTAACGGACTTAAATAATGTTTATGGTAACATGCTAAAAGCAATGACTGTTAGAGATAACGGTTAAATCAACTAATGAACATATCGTTCTAAACATTAATTAATAAATTAATTCTTAAAAATTAACTAAACATGGCAGGAGGAAAAGAAACCCCAAGACAGAAGATGATCGGGATGATGTATCTCGTACTGACTGCTCTTTTGGCACTAAACGTTTCAAAAGAGATCATTGCCGCTTTTGTTACCATTAATGATAAGCTCGACACTAGTGGTGAGGTTATTAAAAGAGGAACAAGTTCCACTTATGGTATATTTGATAATAAAAGAGCAGCAATTAACGCGCAAAAAGGTGACACTAAAGTCATCGATTTATGGCAAGGAAAGGCCATGAACTTAAATAAAAGAACAAAACAAATTATTCACTTTATACTTTCCGAATCTAATGATATGATTCAAAAGGTAGAGGGAAAAGATTGGATTTTAGAAAAAGATGATGATGGTAATATTTTAGAACTTAAGTCATTATTAGAGATCCAAGCAATGGATAATTATGATGTTCCAACTGAGCTTTTCATTGGAGGTAATCCAATGAAACCTAAAGCGAGAGGTTTAGCAATTATAGACTCTATTCACGCATATAGAAACTATGTAGCAGAGCAAATGGCCAACTATAAAGTTGGAGAGAAGGTTTGGTCTTTTACTGCTCCGGAGGACACAACAGGGCTACCAGAAGCTTTACAAACTGTAAACCCTGAAGATAGAGACAAGATTGAACAATTTTACCGCTCAATGACAATAGATAAAGAAGTTGAAGTAAAAGATGCTGGTAAAACGAAAATGATGCCTTGGCCATCAGCAATGTTTGACCACGCTCCTATCGTTGCAGCTGCAGCAATGTTTACTGCTTTAAAAGTAGACGTTTTAAATGCTGAGAGTTCAGCGGCTGACTTTATGTTATCTAAGGTTGATGCACCAACATTTAACTTTAACAAAATTGACCCTTTAGCTTTTGCTAGAACTGGGTATGTTAATGCAGGTGATTCATTAGATTTAAATGTAATGATTGCAGCTTATGACTCTTCTGATGTTCCAAGAATTAAATATGGTATCAATGATACTATTCCTGGAAATTGGAAAGAAACTGAAGGTACAATCAAATTAGAAACCAGCACTCCAGGAAACTACAGAGTGAAAGGTCAGATTGGAGTTAAAGAAAAAGGTGAAATCAGCTGGAAAAACTGGGATTTCAACTATACTGTAGGAAAGCCTTCAGGAACCGTTTCCCTACCTGAAATGAACGTATTGTACCGTGGGTATAATAATAAAGTTGAAGGTGCTGCTTCAGGATTCCCAACGTATAGCTTATCAGGGGCGAATAACGTAAGTGTAACTAAATCTGGTACTGGATATATTGCAAAACCAGGTAGTGGTCGTGAAGCAACGATTAATATTGCTGGAGTTGCTGAAGATGGTTCATCAACTAGTTTAGGAAGCTTTAAGTTCCGTGTTGCTAACTTACCAAAACCTTCGATCTCTCTTGGTCGTATTGGTGATGGTGAAACAGCTACTTCGGCGCAGTTAAGAGCTGCAAATAGATTATTTGCAGGTTATCCACCAGAAATTCCATTGAACGCGAAGTTCTCTGTGGTTTCTTGGGAGGTTAACGTTTCTGGAGCACCTAGACCTGAAAAAGGAACTGGATCCAACTTAAGCGGTGGCGCAAAAAGAATAATCGCAAACGCAAAATCAGGAGCTTTAATTTCTATTGTAACGAGATATAAAGGCCCAGGTGGACAAATACGACGTCAAGGTGCTGTATTTACAGTAAGATAAAAAGATAAAAAAGTAATATCATGAAGAATTTAGTGCTATGTACAATATTGATTTTTAGCTTGAGTACTTTTGCTCAAGAAATCAATGGTGGTCCGATTAACAGCCGTACAAAAACGGGAGTTATTGATGGGGTCTACCTTAAATCGAACATCCCTACTAAACGCCTTATTCCTTATGAGCATGTGCGTGAAGCAGATGTTATTTGGAGTAAACGTGTTTGGAGAGCAATAGACCTTCGTGAGAAAATCAATCGTCCACTGTACTACCCTTTGGATGAGTTCACCAACCCAGACCCGGAAACTGGTGAAGTGGATTGGATTCGTAACGACAACAGATGGAGTTTATGGACAATCATGCGTCAACATATTCTTTCAGGAGATTTGACTGTTTATTCAGATTATAACCCTGTAAGAAACTCTGTTAAGGATGGTGATATGTTCAAATACCCTATCATGCCTGAACCAGGTAAGAATTATTCAACAGACTCTGTTTATAGAGAGGACTTGTTATACTATCTTGCTAAATTAGGTCCTGAACCTATTGATCCATTATTGAATCAGTATCAAGAAGATTCAATGGACGTTAATGGGAATTTCGTATACCCTCCGAGAGATACACTTTGGTTTACCTCTAAGGACATTATTCAGTACCGTTTAAAAGAAGATTGGTTCTTTGATAAGCAAAGATCAGTTTTAGATGTTAGAATTCTTGGAATTGCACCTGTGCGTTATGACAAGGATGACAACGGAACGATTCAAGGTACACATACTATGTTCTGGTTGTACTTCCCTACGGATTGTCGTTATGTATTTAACAACTACTTCGTTTATAACGAAAGTAACGGGGCGAGATGGATGAGTTTTGATGATTACTTTATGAAACGTAGATTCAGCTCTTTTATCTATAAAGAAGAAAACGTGTATGACAGAAGTGTAGAGAAATACCGTGTTGGTGTTGACGCATTGATGGAGTCACAAAGAATTACTGAAGAAATTAGAATACTCGAACACGACGTTTGGAGTTACTAGAGTTCTAAATCATATCTGAAGCCGCATAGTTTAATCGCTGTGCGGCTTTTTTAGTTTTATTCACCAACGAATTAAATGTGATTAATACAAATTCACTACCTTTGTGTAAAATTTAAATCATGGAAGGAAATAACATTGTCGTAAATATTATTGATCGTGAAGGAGAGAAACATGAATTGATTGCTCCCACAGATATGAACATGAATGTTATGGAACTTTGTAAGTCATACGAATTACCCGTAGAAGGAATTTGCGGAGGAATGGCGATGTGCGCTTCTTGCCAATGCTACTTAGAATCTGATCATGAATTAGAAGAACAAAGTGATGCAGAATTAGATATGTTGGATCAAGCATTCTTTGTAGAAGACAATAGCAGACTTGGTTGTCAGATTGAAATCACGGAAGCAATAGATCAAATCGTATTGCGATTGGCTCCTGAGGCATAAATCAAGTCAAACTTAACTCCTAAAGACTGAGAGTGAAAGTGCAATTCCATAGATTTAGATTAAAATAAAATTTTCTAAGTGTAAAACAAATAGTCATTTGAGGTTAGATATTAGACTTATTGTCTAACAACTGATAAGTTTTCTTTGTAAGCTTAAGCGATATGCACTAATCCCGGAGCCAATTGAAGGCATAGTTATAACATTTTCTAAGACCTATAAAGCCTTTGCCCTACTCCATATCAAAACAATAAGTAAATCGTGAACATGGATAAATCAAGCTTATTTTATCCCACTGAGATCACACACAGGGATTGGATTCATCTTGTGTTGATTGATTTTATGCAAATGCGTATAAATGGCCATAACCTCCTTTTGACGTTCTGTCAATTCAGATTCCTCACCGTTAAAGTTCATCACAAACTCTAACTCATCATAACTTGCACCAATTTGATCTTCATCATTGCGTTCGTCGCCCCAAAGTCCATCGGTTGGTTTGGCTTTAAGAATCTCTTCAATAACTCCTAAATGATTGGCCAATTTAAAAACTTCAGATTTTAATAAATCTCCGATAGGATTCAGATCTACTCCCCCATCTCCGTATTTAGTAAAGAAACCAATACCAAAATCTTCGATTTTATTTCCCGTTCCAGTTACCAGCAATTGATTGGCTTGCCCAACTGCATACAAGGCAGTCATCCTTAATCTTGCTCTTGAATTGGCCATAGCCAAAGCATTCTCTGCAGAGTTTTCCGGAACTGATATTGTAAATGCATCAAAGGTTGATGTTAAATTCACTTCCAAACCTCTTACATTAGGATAAGTGTCCTCTAAGACTTTAATTTGATTTTGTGCCCTTTTATACTCAGAACTGGCTTGCCGAATAGGCATATTCAAAAGAATAACTTCTTTCCCTGTACGAGCAACAAGCGAAGACACCAAAGCAGAATCAACACCTCCTGATACACCAACTACAAAACCTTTGACGGGTATATCTTCTATATAAGTATTAAGCCAGTCAATAATATGACTGGCTATTTTTTCACAATTTAATTCTGGCATCAATTTAAAATAAAACAGCCAATTTCAATAATAGTTGACCTTGTTTTACACTTGGCGTATAATATTCTTTTACACCTCCATTCACTTGGTATAAAGACAAATCTTTTTCATCATCACCGAACAGGCTTCCTTCTTGTCTGAATACTTCAGAAAAACCATAGTAATATCCCAATTCAGCAACAAGAACTGTGCTTCCAGTAATGTTATACTCAGCACCTGCAGAAAGTCCAATGGAACCTTTATATACAGACATTACACCAGGAGACAACATATCATCAAGGCTGGTAACATCTTTATCAACCACTCCTAATTGATCATAACCTTGACCTGTATTGTCTGTACGTGTCATCAACAAAAAGCTGTTTCTAACACCAAATTTTCCATAGTAACGCATATATCCCATAAAATTAGTTTGGAACTTTAACATCACCGGAAGGCTTAAGTAGATACTTTTGTGCTTTCTTTCATCCACCAAAAAACTAGAGTTGGAAGCAGACGCATCTTTTTGTCTTACAATTTCCTTATCATCATAATCAAAATAAACTGAATTGTAGCTATTGGTTTTAAAACGGTTAAAATCAAACTCTAAACCTGTGGCTAATCCGATATTATTCGAGAAGTTCCAATTCAGGGCCATTCCAGCCACAAAATCTCCACCTACTTTGGCATCCATCGTATTGGTTTGCGGATTATTAAAGTTCAATGCCCCACCGAATGTTAATCCAGCCATCACTTTTTTGTCTGCTGCATCTTGCGCGCTTGCATTAAACATCAAACCTGCTACAAGTGTTAAAGTCAGTATTTTTTTCATACTTTTGGTATTAATTTATTTCTAATATAAATGTTAGTCGTATCTACATATAGTAAGTAGTTAATCTACCTACAATTGACAAAAATAATCATATTTCATGAACAAAGAGAACTCAATATACGCAATTCTATTTTTAATCCCTTTTTTTTACTCCTGCAACTCTAATCCGCTAGATGTTAAGTTGGATGAGTCAGAAGTTTCTATTGAGTATATCAATGCAGATCAAGCGCTAAACAAAAAAAGTTTGGAAGAGGTGAAAAGCAATTTAAAATCTTTAGAAGAGCAATTGGGCGATTTGTTCATTTATGAATTAAGCCAGAACATTCAACAAAACGTGAATGATTCTTCTTATCGGATTATTCATGAGTTTTACAATTCAGAATACATTAGTGATCTTGAAGCAGAGAAAGAAAAACTTTATTCTGAACTGCCCAAACATGAACAAGAAATTAATTCAGCTTTTAAATACTTGAGGCATCATTTTGGAGATACTATCGTACCAAAACAAATATTTTATGTCAACAAAATGTTTAGTCAAATCTCTTGTTCTAATGAAGGCATTGCTGTGGGACTAGAAAGTTATATTTCACCCAACAGTGAGGTAATTGAATCAATTCCAAGTTCACAGCTCTACAAGTGGCAGAGAGACCGCATGAACATTGATTATTTAGAAAGAGACGTAGTGTTGAGTTGGATTCAAGTTCAATTGTTTAATTCATTAGACGGAAAACTAGCAGAGCACATTATTCAAGCAGGGAAAATTTTGTATGTCTTAAATGCAGCATTTCCAAATGCAGATGAAGCATATATTTTAAGGTACGCTGAAGATCAATTTCAGTGGGCCGAAAAAAACGAATTCCAAGTATGGAGGTATTTGGTAGAACAACAAATGTTATTCAAGTCGGATGTTAACTCAAGAACTAACTTTTTAAATGAAGGACCAAAAACGGTTGGACTTTCTGATGATGCTCCTGACAGAATGGGACAATTCTTAGGATATAGAATCGTAAAAGGATATATGCATAAAAACAAAGCATTATCTTTGCCGGAATTATTAGATGTTAAATACAACATCATTTTACAAACGTATGAAATTGATTAAGTCATGAACGAAGATAAAATAGTTAAAACCTCAGACATCACAATAAATGTAGGAACAAACGAAAACAATGTTCCTGTGCGAATGAAGTGGTCTGCTGAAGATGGAAACATCGATAAGGAAGAAGCAAGCGCTATGTTTTTGTCACTTTGGGATCCAAAAGAGAAAAATACAATGAAAATTGATTTATGGACCAAAGATCTTTCAATTGAGGAAATGAAACAGTTTTTTCACCAAACCTTAGTAACGATGGCTGATACATTTGAGCGAGCTACAGGAGAGAAGAACATCACCGAAGACTTGCGTGATTATTGTTATCACTTTGCAGAGAAAATGGAGATTTTACCAGAGAATGATTAATCCTCTACTCCTACTTGAGTAAAGCTTTTTTTAAAATGATGTTCCGAACCTTCGGAGGTATCTAACCAATGTGAGTAAAATCAACAGGAAGAACACGAAGGAGAAGGAACGTCCGATCACATCACCATAAGTTACATAAAAAGTAGGTTTACTGTTCAAGTGCACTGTTTCTCTAAATGCATCATGCACCCAGTAATCTGTCGCTTTTACAACATCTCCGCGTTGATTGATGACACAGGAAATCCCAGTGTTTGCTGAACGAACAACATATCTCCCCGTTTCTACAGCACGCAACCTCGCGATACTTGCATGTTGTTTATGGCCTGCGGTGTTTTCCCACCAACCATCGTTGGTGATCACAAATATCACCTCTGCTCCTTTTCTACATTGCTCTGCGATCATTCCACCATAAATGGATTCGTAACAGATGATAGGAGCAAATGTAAACCCGTTTGTGTTCAACACCCTTGGCTCTTCCTCTACTCCAAGTGTACCAGATGTACCTCCATTTTCTATGGACAGTTTTTCTAAGAAAGGAAACCATTCAGAAAAAGGGATTTTTTCCACGCCAAGAACTAATTCAGACTTATGAACAAAGGAGGGTGGTTTATTATTCGAAATCAATACAGAAGTATTATACGCTTCATAAAAAGCCTCTGTATTCGGGATAGGACGTGACGCAACACTTCTTTTATGGTCGAATACTTTATGGGTAGACGCACCTGTAAATAAACTCGTTCCGTTCCATTGGTTGACACGACTTTGGAGGTAGTTGAAAGACGCAGCTTTATCATAACGATCCTCGTCAAAAGGTCTTGAAATAGCCGTTTCAGGAGCCAGTACAACAGCAGTGTTCTCAGTGATTAAGTCTTCTGCAGAAAGAACAAACTTATCTAACTGCGTTCTTAAATCAGAGCTAAACTTTTCATTATATGGGTCTACATTCGGTTGTGTTACTACAACTTCAATAGGATTCTCTACCTCTTCATATGTTGCGTATGACCAATAAGATAGTCCAGAAGGAATTAATATTAAGGCAAGACTAAGGTAAATTAGTGGTGTTTGAATTTTTAATGTTTCTTTATTAAAAACTACATTAGAAACCAATTTGAAGATAAGCATATTGAGCAGGAGAATCCACATTGTTCCTCCTAAAATACCTGTATAAGCATACCATTGAACAATTTCAGGGATGACGGCGAAAGTATTTCCTATGTTTAACCAAGGCCAGCTGAGTTCCCAATGAAAATGAATATATTCAAACCCTATCCAAAAGAAGAGCAAACCGATATAGCCTTCCTTTTGTCCAACATACTTTTTTGTCCAATGAAAAAGCATAAAAACCAAGGCCATAATTATTCCGTTCAGAAAGTAGGCGAGCACTGCTCCTGCTTCTCCTCCTATTGAATAAAAGATCCAATAAGACGCTCCAACATTGTAGATGAAGAAAGTTAAATAAGCGTGTATAAAAACCTTTGAAGACTTGTACTTTTCTCGGTAAACATTATGTTCAACCAATAACAAGGGAACCCATGCAAAGAAAACCAAAGGGAATAAGCTACCTGTGTGGGGGAAAGAGATGACCATCAACAACCCACTTAAAATACTCAACAAGTACCTTTGTAAACGTGAAAACTTCATAATTGAAAATTCAGTGAACTACAAAGATAATATTGCCACAATCTTATCAGGATTTTTAAACAGATATTTCTTTCGTTCTGTCGTCAATTTCCAAAAGCAGAATGACCGTTAAAAATTTAAAGGAAAGAAATTGGGATTCAATCAAAGTGTTGCGAGACGTACACAGATTATCTTAGTGCGTTTACATGCCCTACTTTGAGTTGTAATTCATCATCATGGATTGATCTGTACTCAATTTTCCACACATAAGTTCCGTCTCTCACCATTTCTCCATTGAAAGTTCCGTCCCATTCAAAGTCAACATCATCAGATTGAAATAGCAACTCACCCCAACGGTTGTAAATTTTTATATAGAACTCCTCTATTCCAATTGCGCTTACTGAAAAACTTGTGTTCACTCTATTGTCCCCTGGAGTAAATGAGTTTGGAATATACAAATAGAACTCATCTAAAATTGTAATCGGCTTAGTAATGGTATCCACACAACCATATTGATCTGTAGCAATCAAGGTAATGTCATAAGTTCCAGGATAATCATAAGTATTATTTGGATGAACCATTGTAGAGCTCGCTCCATTTCCTAAATCCCATTGGTAAGTATTTCCATTATTGGTTAAATTTTGGAAAGTAATTGGCAATCCAATAAACTTAGGGTCTGTAATGGCATCGAAATCGGCATCAGGTTGTACCACTGTAACAGTAGTATGGGTTTGCACTTGAAAAGTTTGACAATCATCTTTTACAATCACATCATAACGAGTATTTACAGTAGGGTTTACCCATACGCTTTGTGTCGTTTCTCCAGAATGAGGCCAGAAATAGTAATAATTACCAAATCCACCAGAAGCCGTTACGGTAATCAAAGCTGAATCGCCAGGGCAAATTTGTTGTGTTGGAGTAATATCAAGAACAAGTGGTGGACTCAAAACGGTTACAGTAACAGTAGTTGTTGCAGATTCACCACATTCGTCTGTTACTACCACAGTATAAGTTGTAGTCTCTCTTGGAGCAACTTCAGCCTCAGCAAAAATACTGATTACACTTCCTTCTGGATTCGTCCATTCATAGGTATAATTTCCAGAACCACCTGTTGCTTCAACAATCAGACTTTGAGGCACGTAAGGACATTGTTCTACGATATCATTTGTGGCTTGAATAACCAAAGGATCATAAACGGGCACACTCACTTCGGCAGTGGTTGTTGCAGTTTCATTCAAACAATCATCCGTAACACTAACGGTATAATTTTGTGTTGTTGAAGGACTCACCATAATAGTAGGTGTAGTTTCACCTGTACTCCACGAATAAGTGTAATCGCCACCTCCACCAGTTGCTACCGGAATGAGTTCTATTTCTTCACCCGGACAAAATAAGGATTGATCATCCAAGGTAATTTCTACCGGCTCTACTGGTTTAATAAAAAGTTCTATGGTTTGATATTGGAGATTTCCACAGGCGTCTTCTATTTCGAACTGCAGAATAACATTGGCTAATCCCGTCAAGGCAGTATTGTTTAAAGCGTCGATAACGAAAGTTACCTCTGTTTGTCCGGCAGCAAAATTCACACTGTTGGGAACAGAAGAGTAATCAAGTCCTTCAACGGCTGAACCAGAAAGATTTATTGGAATAGAAAGCGGTTGATTAATATTACTACCTGAGCGTGTTATTTTGACTATTGCGCTCGTACAGTTTTGTGACATCGTTTGACCGTCACCAAAAGGATCACTTGTTAATTCATACTCTACTTCAACTGGTTGTTCACTATTTAAACTGTTTTTCTCTAAGAAAATTCCAGAATCATAAATTCCATCACCAACATCAGCAATAGCAATAATTAAGTGGTAAGTTTCGCCACATTGTACTTTTGAAACCGCTTCTAATGGCACTGTGAACCCATCATACTGAACATAGTACGGGTCATTATTATAAGGCGCATTATTTCCTTCACCATTGTATTCATAATACTGCGTATTTTGCTGGTGGTTTACATTGTTAATTGCCACCGTTTGACTAGTTCCAGGGATAATGGCCATATTCTGGAAACCTCCTGGAATTCCTGGACCAGAAATAAAGAAAGCAAATACATCATTAAATTCACTTCCCACATACTCTGGGTATTCTTCTGAAGCAAACACATATTTAAACCGAACCGTATCAGAATAGGGGATAAAATCGAATTCTAACAAAGTAGCATTGTACGTATCTCTACCAACCAAGTTACTTAACTGACCGTAACCTGGTGCTCCGTTATCTATACCTGCATCGGCTTTATTGTTTGGACCATGTGGCCCATTCGGTCCTGGGTGAATCGTACCCGTTGTCATAATGATTCCTTCATCGATACCGATACTTGCATTTGTGGCGTTAAATGTTCCAATTGCTCCTGAGGCACCTGAATAACTCACATTAGACACTTCAACTCCCGAACCTAAAAGAACATTCTGAACCAATTGCGTAGCCGTTTGACCACCACCAGTTTGCAGTTGAGCCGTTAAAGTGAAAGAAAAAACACCAATGATAAATGTGAGAATAAATTTCATATGTATATATAACGTAATTAAATCAAAATAGTTGTCTATTCCTTAGCAATTAACAAGCCAAATTTAAGAATGATTAATCGCACGTCCTTAGCTATTTTGAATTTTTAACGTAATATTGCTACGTCAAGGACACTTTTAATCTATTTTTGTAGGTCTAGAATGAAAAAACAAGAGAAGAAAAAAAACTGGTTTAAAAAATCTACACGTATTGTGGGAATGGATCCTGTAACCTTCGAGGAATGGTGGAGGGTAAAAATAAACCGTATCCAAATCATCAGTATTTTCTTATTGCTTGCTGTCATTTTGTTCTTCTTCAACTTTGCAATATTTTCCTATACACCATTAGGTTATTTACTTCCTGAGAACATCAAAAACAAAAACAAGCAGAAAGTTGAATTGGCAGCCTTAAAAGCAGACCAATTAGAAAGAAAAATTAATGCGCAAGAAAAGTATATTTCGAATCTCCAAAAAGTGATCTTGGGAGAGGTATCTGTAGATTCTATTTACAACATTGAGAACATCTCCTCACCGGAGGCCATCAATATTATTTCAGACACCACAACATCAGAAGCAGAAAAAGAACTCAACAAAAACATTCAGCAAAACGCTGAAAGACAAAAAAAGAATCAAGATAAAATATTTGATCATTTGTTTCTTTTTGATCCTGTTGTGGGAGAAATCAGTCAAAAATTCAGACTACCAAATCATCCTGGAGTTGATGTAGTAACAAAAAAGGATGCCCCAATAAAAGCTTGTTTAAATGGTGTGGTTTTGCATTCTTCGTATGACGACAAAGACGGACACACGATAATTATCAGTCATGAAAACAATATCATATCTGTTTACAAACATGCCAAAACAGTTTATGTAAAAGTAGGAGATCAAGTCAGTACAGGAAAAGCCATTGGTGTTGTTGGAAACTCTGGAGAACGTTCTACAGGACCTCATTTACATTTCGAATTGTGGAGCGATATAGGGCCATTAAATCCAATAGATTATTTTTCTTTCGGCAAATAGCTAGCCTCATTCTTAACCAAGAAAAACCTACAAAAACACCTTTCTTTTTTCATTTCATTTTTTTCAGTACTTTTGCAATCCTTAAAATTGAAAGATAATCACTAGAAATTTAGAATATAATATGAAAGAGGAAGTATCGAAATTAGCAAAAGCCTTAAAACAAAGATTTGTTGCACACCCATGGCATGGAATTACAATTGGTGAAAATCAACCTAACATGATCAATGCATTTATTGAAATTATCCCTTCTGACACCATTAAGTATGAAGTAGATAAAGACAGTGGATACATCATGGTTGACCGTCCACAGAAATTCTCTAACAATATGCCATGTCTTTACGGTTTTGTTCCACAAACATATTGTGACAAGCATGTTGCTGAATACTGTAATACAAAAACAGGGAGAACTGAAATCGTAGGAGACAATGATCCACTTGACATTTGTGTACTTTCTGAAAGAGAGGTAAACAGAGGAAACATAATCGCAGAATGTGTTCCAATCGGAGGGTTTAGAATGATTGATGGTGGTGATGCTGATGATAAAATTATCGCGGTACTTAAAGATGATCAAGTTTATGGTAACATGACTTCAATAGAAGAGGTTCCAACCAAGGTATTAGACAGAGTAAAACATTTTTTCTTAACTTATAAGGACTTAGATGGGGCTTCTAAAAATGTTGAAATCACACACGTATATGGTGCTGACGAAGCAAAAGAAGTAATCAAAAGAAGTTATGTAGATTACCAAGAAAACTTTGGAGATGCAGACCAACTTCTCACAGAAGCATTGACTGCTGTTTTGAAAGAAAAAGTATAAGTCATATTGATAAAACAAAAAAAGGGAGGCGAATGCTTCCCTTTTTTTGTTTTGTGTAAGTGCCTAGCCTAAATGAGTGAAGTGGATTTTGGAATTAGATTTGCAAAGAAAGGCACAACAGCTACCGATAATTATTTATATATTTAAACTATGAAGATTTTACTTTTCCTATTCACATTATTTTGTTCTACGCTGAGCATCTCACAAATTGTCTTTGACAAAACAAAGCATGATTTTGGAGAAATCAACTCGAATGAACCAAGGTTTGTTGATGTTTACCTCAAAAACAAAACAGGAAAAGACGCATTTATTTTAAGTGTAAAAAAACCAATGGAAGTGGTTTACATTCAAAGAAACGCCCTCATAGCACCGGATAGTTCAAGTGTTATTCGTTTTCAAATCAATAAAAAAACAAAAGGAAAATTTAATTATAAAATTCCTGTTTACACCAGTGATAAAAACGAACCAACTGAAATTGTTTTGACAGGGAAAATAGCTTCACTTCCAGATCAGAGCAACAATTTTACAGCCTGTCCTTCTTTTGGTCAATCTCCTGCACAAGGAAATCCTTTAGATTTTATGTTGACTGTTGAAACAATAGACAAAGCCACAGGTGAAAAATTAGGAAAGTCTAAAGTAGCCATCATTCAAAATGGAAGTGCGTTAGGAAAGTGGGAAACAGCTTCCAATGGTCGCCTGAAACTCAAAATCCCTTTGGGCATAACCTATTTTTATGCCACTCACTCAGGTTACCTTCCGGCAGAAGAGGGGCTTTACGTTAACTTTAAAAGAAACCATGTTACTTTGGCTTTAACCAAGAAAAAAGCGTCTCCAGTAATTCCCGATACACCCGAAGAACCAGAAGAACTAATTGCCGAAGAAATCGAATCAGAAAACGATCCCGAAGAAACGATAGCCGAAACTGAAGAAAGGGTAATTATTATTGATGAAAGCGAACCTGAAGAAGTTGATTTGAGTGATCTTATCGAAGAGTCACCAGAAGTAGAAACGGAAGAAATTGAAGAATTTATTCCCCCAGCATTTAAGGAATTGGATCCGAACAATTTTGATGAGGCCTATTTCCATCCGATTAACGTTGTATTTGTAATCGATGTGTCTTCATCCATGCGTCAAGCCGACAGAATAGAATTATTAAAATATTCATTGGATCAACTTGTGGGGATGTTACGACCACAGGACAAAATCGGATTGGTTTCCTATGCTAGCAATGCCCAAGTGCTATTAGCTCCCATCTCTGGGGACCGAAAAGAAGAAATTACCGATGAAGTAAAGAAATTAAAAGCATCAGGATTAACTGCAGGTGGTGCTGGAATTAAATTGGGGTACAAACAAGCTCGAAAAAATATGATTAAGGATGGTCAAAACCACTTGATTATTATTACAGACGGAGCTTTCAACAGAAACTCCGGTGATTACAAAAAGTACATTAAGAAAAACCTACACAAGAAAAACATTACCATGAGTGTAGTGGGAATAAAAAGCAATGAAAAATCAGAGGCCAATATGCGTGAAGCTGCTGAATTAGGAAATGGTCGATTCATCTTAATAGAAAAGTTGGCAGATGCACAAACAAAACTGAAACAGGAAATTCGCCTGACTTCATTTAAGTATGATTAAAATTAGGGATAAAAAAAATGTTAGCATTTGAAATCAAATACCAACATCGTCTGTTCAACTTATAATCAACTTTACGTTTAGTGTAAACGCGCTTGAATTAAGTTAATGAATTCTTTTCTCGTACTGTCATTGGATAAGAACAAGCCCTTAAATGCAGAAGTCGTTGTTGAAGAGTTTTGTTTTTCTACTCCACGCATTTGCATACACATATGACTACACTCTAACACAACAGCAACTCCTTTTGGCTCTAGCGTTCTTTGAATACAGTCACGAATTTCTAAAGTTAACCTTTCCTGCACTTGCAATCTACGGGCATAAGCGTCAACAATTCTAGGCAATTTACTCAAACCTACAATTTTTCCATTAGGAATATATGCTATATGTGCTTTTCCGAAAAATGGAAGCATGTGGTGTTCACATTGAGAATACACTTCGATGTCTTTAACAATCACCATTTCAGAATAATCTTCTTCAAAGAGTGCACTTCTTAGGATTTCATCCGGGTCTTGCTTGTAACCTTGAGTTAGAAACTGAACAGATTTAGCAACACGTTCAGGTGTTTTAATGAGACCTTCTCTGTTAGGATCTTCCCCTAAATCAGATAAGACCTCTTTATATACCTCTGTTAACTTTTTAGTGACCTCGTCGTTGTATTCAAATTTACTTTCCATAAAGCTATTTTTGTGTGGTTAGAACGGTTCGTTTCCGCCATAATATTCCACATAATTGTTTTCGGTTTCTTCCAATTTAATTTTAGCTAAAACTCCTCCTGCAGCACGAATTGGTTCTTCAATTTCTTCCCAAATCTTCATCACTAGATTCTCTGTTGAAGCAAGTACACCTTTCATAAATGGAACATCTAAATTCAAGTTTTTGTGATCTAGCGCTTCTACAACATATTTTTTCATGATTTGACTTAAGTCTTTTAAGTTAATCACAAAACCAGTATCAGCAGAAGGTATTCCCTTTACTGTCACAAAAATATTGAAGTTATGTCCATGCCAATTCTTGTTGCTGCATTTTCCAAACACGGCTTCATTCTTTTCACTTGTCCATTCTTCATTCCACAGCTTATGCGCTGCGTTAAAATGTTCTCTTCGGGTAATGTAAACTGTTTTCAATTCTATAATTTTGTTACAAAGATACAAACGTTCAAGAAACAAAATTGTTTATTAGAAAGGAAAAAACGCTTTGAGCAAAGCGTTGAGGATAATTTGATCATAAAAAAGAGCTCTAAAGAGGTTGAGTATATCTTAAAGCGCTTGTCTGGTTAGGGTTGAGTGAGGTTTACTTTTGTACCATCACCACTTTCATTCGGATTTCACTTCCCATGTTTAACTTTACATAATACTTTCCTTCCGAAAGATTCGCTAAGTCAATTGAAAAATGATTCTTTTGGGATTCAACAAATTGATAAAAGATGGATTTTCCTCTTTGATCGATCAAAGAGATGCTCACGAAGTTTCCTTCTGCTCCCTCTACCCATACGTTTAACAAGTTTGAATTGATTTTCTCTACCTCAAATTGAACATTGTTATTCACACTATCGTGGGTCAGTACTTTTTGAGGCTCTCCAATTTCATTGTTTGTGAAAGCAGCATTTGCGATAAACATTGTTGCGATAATCATTAATTTTTTCATTGTTTTTTTGTTTTTTAGTTGTGACAAATGTACAACACAAACCTCATCAAAAACAATGATAACTAAAGACTTAACAAAAGCTTTAACCCATTAACAAAAGGGTAACAAACAAGGGTGAAATGATAACATTAAAGTCATCTTCTCAAATAGAAAACCTTGTAAGCAAAGCGCTTGGCTACCAAACAAAAACATCATCTAGGATTCGTCCACCAGAACCTCCACCAGAAAATAACTCCATGACCATTTTCTTTAGTTCTGCATTGGAAAGATAGTCTTTAGGCTTCCCTTTGGGCATTTCTTTTTTAAAGTTCGAAATGGACAATGGCTTAACCTCTTTGGCAAAATAAACTACTCCCCCATCTTCTAGCGCCAAACCTAGGATCGTTCCAGGTAATCCGTTGAATGATTCAGGACCAACAGAAGGTCTTAACTGCTCTGCATACCATGCGTAAATTCGAGTGGAGTCGTTGGCTTCCCAATAAGCTTGTTTGGTTTCATAACCTGCAATCGTTCTTCTGTTTTCAGTAATGATCCATGCTCTTGAACGAAGGGTGTCAGACAAATATATTTCAGAACCATAATATGAAAATTGGCGCTCTAATTTTCCTTCAGATAAATCTTGGTAAGTTGAGTTTTTCATCGTTGACCATTCTCTATCTTCATCACCAACTTCTGGCAATATAGGTTTAAACAAAGCTTCAGTATCATTGAAATACAATACAAACTCATCAATTTTCGGCTCTTTCATCCACTCTTGTGAACGCCCCCCCATTCGGCTTGAACCTTCATACCTTTTTTCTAGGTTTGTTCTGCGTTCAAAAACGATTTCACCAGAAGTCAATACTTGACTATGCGCCCAAGTTGTCAAAAAGAAAAAGACAACAACTGCTGTTAATTTAGAACCAATGATTTCTACCTTCATCTACTTTAGTTTTATTGTTGTTGAACCTCAACGTTGCTCCAATCATGAAGTAACGAGCGATAATTCGACTACGTGTATCTGTAATTATATTTGTTCCTACATTTCTTGAAATTCCAATGTTCTGATTGAAGATGTCATTCACAGAAGCATCAATCACCAGATTACCCGTTTTCAGGAAGCGTCGACTAATTTTAGCATTCCAAATAAATGGCGTTGCGTTATACCCTTCGGCTCTTCTAGAGTTTATTTCATAAACTGCATCACTTTCAATAAAGAAGCGGAACGGCAATTCAAAAAAGACAGAAGCTTTATATCGCTGAACAGTATAAGGCTCGTTTAAACCCATAGACAATGAACTCCTAGGGTCGTTGTAACTTAATGAAGCAGACAAACTAACTTCAATCGTATCTGTTCTCATTTCCAAGCCGATTGATCCGTCTACATTATAGTTTTCTGTAGTGTTTTCTTGCGTATTGATATAACTGTTAAAACTTGTATATCCTCCAGAAGCCATTGGTCTAAAATGAAGTATTTTTTTATACAATGGAAGTCCACCTCCTGCATAAAAACCACCGTAAACATTTCCATCAACATTGACCGCCGTTGAAACTGATTGTCCATTTGGGTTATATACGATAGCGTTTGAAAATGCATTATCAATATAAGTCATATAAGCTCCTGCATATATATAACTGTACTTTAAGGCATTCCACTTATTGTAATGGATACTCAAATCATGGTTAAAATTAGGTGCCAATTCAGGATTACCAATAACCAAACTGTTTGGATCTGTATTGTCTCTCACAGGCTGTAACTGGTCTAAACTTGGCTGATTTGAGCTTGTGCTATAAACGAATCGAATTTGATGAGCATTAGAAAACTTATAACTGTATTCCAAATAAGGAAGAAGATCGTCAACATCCTGTTTAATTACAGAGTTATCTTCATTATTAATGTTATCAATTTTAACATTTCGAATTCTAGAACCAAGTTCTAAGGTATGTTTTCTATCAGTATACATAATTCCAATAGCACCACGATTTTCTAAACGTGTATTGCTAAAGTCATTACTGTAAAGCCCAGCGTAATTATCGTATCCAGTTGGTGTACGGTCATAAGTTGAGGTAGCTTGCGCACCAAAGAAGTAATCTAATCTGTACTGGAATTTCAACCTAAATCGGCGTGTTATCGGCTCCATGTAATCTACCATAATACGATGACCGGTGGTGTTATTGGTCATGGTTCTTTGCTGATCAAAAATAGAATCTGGTGTAACAAACTGACCGAAAAACTGATTTGAATTTAGGGTGTTTTCACGATCTGTTTCGGTGTATCCGAGTTGATAAACAACATCGAGTTCTCTGAAACGTTTAGCAAATTTCTTATTCAATGTTAATTCTATATTCCCTTCTAAACCTTCAGCTTCAGATTCGTTTCTCACATCAGAAGCACTAAATCTTTGCTTGTCTGTCGTAAAGAAATCACTTTCATTATTTTCAGACATTGATTCATTTCTAAGTGACAAGCTCGATTTTAATTTCAACTTAGTTTTATCATTTATGTCATAATCTAAATTTAAATTAATGGTGTGGGATTGTTGGAGTTGTTCCTTAAAAGAAGAATCTCTTTTATTGTAAGTTGTATCGGCGAAGTGGTATTCTGAATTCCTCACCTGTTCCGTTGTTAATCTACTATCGTTATACGTATAGTTCAGTCCCATCTTCACTTTTTCGCCTAATTTATTGGAGTAATAAAACCCGCCTTTATAATTTTCAGGCAAACCATTTAGACTACTGGTATTCATAAAAGATCCCCAACCGCCACGCATTTCATTGGTCAACCCAAACCTTGAGGCATCTTGGCGACTAAACCCTGTGTTGGGTGTATTGGAACCTAGTGCGAAAACTGAAATCTTTAGGTCTTTATCAAAATAGTTGGCCAAGACTTCCCCTTCATAAAACAGACTTCCATTGGGTAAATCTTTAAAATATTCAGAGTTGAATCCACCCCTCCCGGCCACTTTTCCAAAGTAACCTTGTTTTGCATCATCTTTTAGGCGTACGTCAAGTACTTGAATCTTTTCTTCAGAATTCCCTCCTGAAGTTTCATCTTCTGTTTCATAAACTTCAATTTTATCAACTCCTTTAGCCGATAAATTTCGTGTAGCAATAGTGGGGTCTGTTCCAAAAAACTCATCTCCATCCACCAAGACTTTAGTTACTTTTCGTCCTTGAGAGCTCACATTTCCATCATCGTCTACCTGTAGTCCTGGCAGATTCTTCAACAAATCTTCAACCATAGCGTTTTCTTTGGTGGCAAAAGAATCAGCGACATAAACTAATGTATCTCCTCTAAAATAGATGGGTTCTTTATTGGCATAAACGACAACTTCATCAAACTGTGTTGCTTGTTCTGGAAGAATGACACTAGGAATATGGATTTCTGTATTTTCATCTGACCCGATAATATAGTAACGTTTTTCGTCAAATTTATAATGCGAAATAATCAGCTCCATGGTATCAATAGGAACCCCACGCAAATCAAAATAACCATCTTCTCTTGTACGTGTATAGCCCAAAAGCAATCCATCCGACAATCTTACCGCCATCACCACAGCATTCTCTAAAGGTTGGTCATTAATGGTGTCATTCACAGTTCCTGTAAACTTCATATCCTGTCCAAAAGTAATAGAAGTCAACAAGATGAAACACAAGGTTAAAAGTTTATTCATCTTCTTTAGTTTTTATCGAGCCACAAAAATAACGGAATACATTTAACAATCTGTCTTAATTATGTTAAGAAGTGGAATTTAGTGTTGAATGATTATTCTGTAATGATAAAACAACAAGCTTATCATTATGCGGCGATGTTTGTTTAAATTTTTCAGTAATTTTGAACGAATTATCAGTAATAAGATCAGATTGAAAAAAGGAAAAGTACTCAAATCAACAGGTAAATGGTACCTCATCGAATTAGAAAATGGCGAAACCCTTCAAGCGGGAATTCGAGGGAAGATTCGGTTGAAAGGCATCAAATCTACAAATCCTGTTGCTGCAGGAGACGAAGTGATGATTTCAGAAAACGAAGATGGCACTGGAGTGATTACTGAAATATTACCCCGTCACAACTACATTGTGAGAAAGTCCATCAACCTTTCAAAGCAATCCCATATATTGGCTGCCAACGTTGACAGAGCTTATCTTTTGGTCACATTAGTAGCCCCTGAAACACATTTGGCTTTTATAGATCGTTTTTTAGTTGCCGCAGAAGCCTACCGTATCCCTGTAACTTTACTTTTCAACAAGATGGATTTATATATGGAGGAACATTTGCCGCTTGTAGATGACATTATGGAGATCTATGAAGAAATAGGGTATCCTTGTGAAAAAATTTCTGCTCTAAACAAAACCAATGTCGAATTCTTAAGAGATGACATTAAAGACAAGCAAGTAATGATTGCGGGTCATAGTGGAACTGGTAAAAGCACATTAATCAACGCATTAGACAGTACCTTAGACATAAAAACTGCAGAAATTTCTATTCATCATATGCAAGGTCAACATACCACCACATTTGCAGAAATGCACAAACTTAAAACAGGCGGTTACATCATTGACACCCCTGGAGTAAAAGCCTTTGGAGTTGTAGATTTAGACAAGAAAGTAATGAGTCATTACTTCCCTGAAATGAGGGCGCTACTAAACGAATGTAAATTTCATAATTGTCAACATTTAAACGAACCCGACTGTGCCATCAAAGAAGCGGTGGAATATGGAGAAATCCATCCTTCTCGTTACAACACTTACCTTGATTTAATCACAGAGGATCAAACCCAAAATTACAGATAAATGAGAGTAGTCATCCAAAGAACAACAGAAGCCAGCGTAACAATAGAAAACAAAGTCACTGGTCAAATTGGAAATGGATTGGTCGTTTTAGTGGGTATTGAAGAAAATGATACCGATGAAGATATTGAATGGTTGAGTAGAAAACTGAGTAATTTAAGGATCTTTTCCGATGAAAATGGATTAATGAACCTCAGCATTCAAGACATAAAAGGAGCATTTTTAGTCATTTCTCAGTTTACTTTGCACGCCAAAACCAAAAAAGGAAACCGACCAAGCTTTATTCATGCTGCAAAGCCTGACATTGCTATTCCGCTCTATGAAAAGTTCAAAAAAATGCTAGCAGCTGTGAGTGCATGTAAAGTAGAAAGCGGAGCATTTGGCGCTGACATGAAAGTTGCATTGGTAAATGATGGACCAGTAACCATAACAATTGACACAAAAAACAAGGAATAATGACAATTAATGAATTACAAGCCACGGTAGATCGCTGGATTAAGGAACATGGCGTTCGATATTTTGACGAACTCACCAACACTGCTGTTTTGATGGAAGAAGTGGGCGAAGTAGCTCGAATAATGTCGCGCAGATACGGTGAACAAAGTGAAAAGGAGTCAGATAAAAACAAAGACTTAGGTGATGAACTATCCGATGTACTTTTTGTATTGACATGTATTGCCAACCAAACGGGGGTAGACTTGACTGAAGCTATGGCAAAGAACTTAGAGAAGAAAACCAAAAGAGATAGTGAGAGGCATAAGGGAAATGAAAAGCTTTTTTAAAAGTAATGTACTAAAGCACAACTATAACAGGGTTTAGGATTGATCCATCTTTAATGTAAACATACTCTACTCTTTTTCGAGATACTACGAGATATAGAGAATTCAATTATCTTTGCCACTATGAAAGAAACTCGTATCAATAAATATTTAAGCGAAGCAGGATATTGCTCACGCCGAGCTGCGGATAAACTCATAGAACAAAATCGTGTAACGATCAATGGAAAAGTTCCTGAAATGGGAACTAAAGTTCAACCGGGTGATGTTGTTGCGGTGGATGGAAAAAATGTCAACAATAAAAACAGGGAGAATATATATATCGCATTAAATAAACCTGTGGGTATTGTCTGCACAACTGATACGCGTGTTGAACCTGACAACATCATCGATTTCATGAATTATCCTGAACGCATCTTCCCAATTGGACGTCTAGACAAACCAAGTGAAGGCCTAATCCTGTTAACAAACGATGGAGATATTGTAAATAAGATTCTAAGGGCGAGCAACAATCATGAAAAAGAATATATTGTCTCTGTTGACAAACCAATCACCCAAGATTTTATTGACAAAATGGGAAATGGCGTTCCAATCCTAGGTACAATGACCAATAAGTGCATTGTGGAGCAATTAAATAAAAGAACCTTTAAAATTATTCTTACCCAAGGACTCAATCGTCAAATTCGAAGAATGTGCGAATATTTCGATTACAATGTTACCGCGTTAAAACGTGTAAGAATCATGAATATTTTACTCGACACACCTGTTGGAGAATGGCGGTACCTTACAGAACAAGAGTTAGAAAGATTAAGTGAATTGATCGGATATTCGAGTAAGACAGAGGGATAAATAACTATGGGTGATGAACTATGAATGATGAGTTTTTGGATTTATACCTCATCATTGATAATTCAGCATTAAATACCTGACTTTTTTCAGCTTTCCAATGTAAAGGCAACTAATGTTACCTACTTTACGGAGAAAAATTCTTAAATTTGACTTTCTAAAAAATCAAGAAGAACATGAGTAAAGTAGAAAATATAGACTGTCTTATTATAGGGTCAGGACCTGCGGGATATACTGCTGCAATTTATGCAGCACGTGCCGATATGAATCCTGTAATGTATCAAGGACTTCAACCAGGTGGGCAACTAACAACGACAAATGACGTAGAGAACTTCCCTGGTTATCCTGATGGAGTTACAGGACCAGAAATGATGATTCAATTACAAAAACAAGCAGAACGTTTCAATACAGATGTTCGTTCAGGATTCATTAATAAGGTTGACTTTAGTGGACCAATTCACAAATGTTGGGCTGACAATGGAACTGAAATTCATGCTAAAACGGTAATTATTTCGACTGGAGCTTCGGCCATGTACCTTGGGTTAGAATCAGAGCAAAAGTACCTCAAAATGGGAGGTGGTGTTTCTGCCTGTGCTGTGTGCGATGGATTCTTTTACAAAAATCAAGAAACAGTAATCGTTGGAGCTGGAGATACAGCTTGTGAAGAAGCACATTACCTTTCAAAATTGTGTTCAAAAGTTACAATGTTAGTACGTCGTGATGAATTCCGTGCTTCTAAAATCATGGAAGACCGCGTGAGAAACACACCAAATATTGAGATCTTATTAAACACCGAAACTGAAGAAGTTCTAGGAAATGATATGGGCGTAACGGGTGTTCGCGTAATCAACAACAAGACAAAAGAAACAAAAGAAATTCCATGTACAGGATTTTTCGTAGCTATTGGTCACAAACCAAACACTGATATCTTTAAAGACTACATCAACATGGATGAAACAGGCTACATTAAATACGAAAAGCCAGGAACTTCCCTAACGAATGTACCAGGTGTATTTGTTGCAGGTGATGCTGCAGACAACGTTTATCGTCAGGCAGTTACAGCAGCAGGAACAGGTTGTATGGCTGCATTAGATGCAGAACGTTACTTGACAGCTTTAGAAGGATAAAATAAGGATTAGGTGAGGCGATTGGATTTCCCACTTACCCAATCTAAATAACAACTAAAAGTGAATAAAAGGCAGTTTGAAAAGTACTGTCTTTTTTTTATGTGAATATTAATCAAAAAGCGCCCTAAAACAGGAAATTATAGTGTTATATTTTTTTGTTCCCGAAAAAGGGCGTACTTTTGTACCCCAATTTTTGAGATAATCAAGGTATGATAGACGAAGCACTTTTTAAGCCCAAAACGCTGTATCCTTTCCAACAAAGAACAGTAGACCAGATCATTGCGGAACTAAAAGAAAACGGCAATGATTTTAATTTACTTTTTCAACTTCCAACAGGGGGAGGGAAAACAGTTATCTTTTCTGAAATTACGAAGAGATATATCGAAACATGGAAGAAAAAAGTACTTATCCTTACCCACCGTATCGAATTGTCTGTTCAAACTTCTAAGCAACTTTCTGCCATTGGTGTAAGCAATAAAATCATCAACAGTGAAGTAAAAACGCTAGACGACCAAGGCGAATACAATTGCTTCATCGCGATGGTAGAAACTTTAAACAATCGTCTACAAGATGATGAAAACTTTATCAAAGAAATTGGATTAGTGATTGTCGATGAGGCTCACTACAATAGTTTTAGAAAGATTTTTCAATATTACCAAGAAGCAAATATACTAGGTGTTACTGCAACTCCGCTAAGCTCTAATAAAGCGCTTCCATTAAACGACCATTACGACAAATTAAAAGTTGGAGAAAGTATTGCTTCTTTAATTGAAAACGGTTACCTGGCCAATGCAGAAACATTTACCTATGACGTTAATCTCCATGGTTTAAAAATTGGTTCGAATGGAGACTTTACAGTAAGCAGTTCAGAACAGGTTTACGGCAATTATTTCATGCAAGAAAAATTACTTTTCGCATACGAAGAAGTGGCTGTAAATACAAAAACATTGATTTTTAACTCGGGTATTGAAACCAGTATTCGTGTGCAAGAAACCTTTCATAAAAGAGGATACGCAATTCGTCATTTAGACAGTACATTTTCTGATAAAGACAGAAAAGACATCCTAAAATGGTTTAAAGATACACCCAATGCGATCCTATCTTCTGTAGGAATCTTAACGACTGGATTTGATGAACCAACAGTAGAAACCATTATTCTAAACCGTGCAACACGTTCACTGACGCTCTACCACCAAATGATTGGGCGTGGATCAAGGAAGCTGCCAAACAAAGACATTTTCAGATTAATTGATTTAGGAAATAACGTACGTCGTTTTGGTTTGTGGCAAGACTACATCAACTGGCAAGATGCTTTTCAATTCCCAGACCGTTTCTTAGAAGCGCGTTTATCTGAGCAAGAAGACATTATGTTTGAAGCTGCATACATGCTTCCAAAACATGTTCAAGAACGAGTAGACACTAAAGTTTTAGATCAATTTAAAATGAAAGAAGTCTATGAAGATTATATCGATAGAGGCATCAAAGGGAAACAAGCCGTTGATGATTCTTTAGAAAATCATTTTCAAGCAATCTTCAATAAAGCCAACGATTTTTATGATGGATTAGAAATTCAAGAAGCTTTACAAGAACACATTGAGCACCGATTAAAACAATACACTAAATGTATCGCCAAAAGTACACGAAACTATTTCAAGTATTTGATGGAAACATACAACCGTCAATTGCGTCAGAAACTTCGTGCTAACTTAGACGATGAATAATAAAACACTTACAAACAACTGTTTAACCCAAATGCAAAGTATGGGATTGAATATATTTAGCGTATCTTTGCACAAAATTTTGAAAAACTATGATTACAGTTAATAATTTGACCCTTCAGTTTGGAAAACGTGTTCTTTTTGACGACGTTAACCTTAAATTTTCTCATGGAAATTGCTACGGTGTTATCGGTGCCAATGGTGCTGGTAAATCTACATTCCTTAAAATTCTTACTGGAGATCAAGATCCTACTAAAGGGCAAGTCGCTCTAGAACCAGGAAAACGTATGGCTGTGCTAAAGCAGGACCACTTCGAATTTGATGAATACGAAGTATTGCAAACAGTAATTCGTGGTCATAAACGTCTTTTTGAAATTATGGTTGAAAAAGACGCTTTGTATGCCAAACCAGATTTCTCTGATGAAGATGGAATGCGGGCTTCAGAATTGGAAACCGAATTTGCAGATATGGAAGGATGGAATGCAGAGACAGATGCTGCAACTATGCTTTCTAACTTAGGAATTGATGAATCAATGCACCATACATTGATGAAAGATATGCCGAATGCTTTGAAAGTACGTGTGCTTTTAGCGCAGGCATTATTTGGAAATCCGGACTTATTGATTCTCGATGAGCCAACCAACGATTTAGATTTAAAAACTATCGAATGGTTAGAAGATTTCTTACTGGACTTTAAAAACACAGTGATTGTTGTTTCGCATGACCGTCACTTCTTAGATACTGTGTGTACACATATTTGCGATATTGATTATTCCAAAATCAACTTATTTACTGGAAACTATACGTTCTGGTACAAATCTTCTCAATTGGCTTCTCGTCAACGTGCAGATAAAAACAAAAAAGCGGAAGACAAGAAAAAAGAATTACAAGATTTTATTTCGCGTTTCTCTGCCAATGCTTCTAAATCGAAACAAGCAACGAGTAGAAGAAAGTTATTGGACAAATTAGATTTAGATGAAATTCAACCTTCTTCTAGAAGATACCCTGGAATTGTTTTCGAACAAGAAAGAGAAGCTGGAGACCAAGTACTTCATGTGAACAATCTTTCTTACGAACAAGATGGGCAAGTGCTTTTCAAAGACGTAAACATCAACGTTGGAAAAAACGATAAAATCGCTTTCATTTCAAAGAATTCTCAAGCTTTAACTGCGTTTTTTGAAGTTTTAAGTGGAAGAAAAGAACCGAAAACTGGAGATTTCAAATTCGGAACAACCATCACAACAGCGTATTTACCCAACGAAAACCATGAGTACTTCCAAAAAGACGAAAGTTTAGTTGATTGGCTAAGAAACTATGCTCAAACAGAAGAGGAACGTGAGGAAGTTTATCTGCGTGGATTCTTAGGAAGAATGTTGTTCTCAGGTGAAGAAGCTTTGAAAAGTGCGAAAGTACTTTCAGGAGGTGAAAAAGTGAGGTGTATGCTTTCGCGTTTAATGATGGCAAAAGCGAACTTATTGATGTTAGACGAACCGACAAACCACTTGGATCTTGAATCAATTACGGCATTGAACAACGGAATGAAAGATTTCCCTGGAATCATTTTATTCACTTCACATGACCAGGAATTGGTACAAACTGTTGCCAACCGAATTATTGAAATTACTCCAAAAGGAATGATTGATAAATTAATGCCTTATGATGAGTACTTAAAGGATGATAAAATTGCTCAACAGCAAGAAGAAATGTACGTTTAATTTGAACTACAAAATTTGATTATACCATAAATTCAATAAATTCTATATGAATTGTGTGGATGGAAGTTAGTTGAACAATATTTAAGAAGTACGACATAAAATTGGGGTTGACTTTAGTTCAATCATAATGATTAGTTTATGAACACCAAATCAAAATTAACCCTATTGAGTTGCACTTTCAGTGCGTTGGTATAACCTTTTTTTCAACTGGATGCGATGCATCCAGTTGAAATGAGCTGGGCTTTCAGCCCGCAATTGTATATAATATATGTTTAAATAAAAAACGGGTCTGAAAATTCTAGAAATACGGTATGCTCTTGGGGTGGACTTCAGTCCTCCCATAATTATGATTATCTGACTCTTCAAATTCAAAATATTATTTTAGAAATACAGGGGTAAGATTAAATTCTTAATGGCAATTAACCTTAGATTTTATAAATAAGTAAAAACCGGGGTGTTCTATTTAGCATTTTTTAATTAAATACTTTTGACTTTAGAATCTTTTCGCTAAGTTTAGGTGTTAATCACTATTTCACAACTACTTATTTTGAGGAAGAGTTCTATTTTACTATTACTTATTGCTTTCTCGCTTGGAATTATTTTGGCGAGTTTCACCGCTATTCACTGGGTAATTATTTTCACCTGCTGGATTACTTTCGCTTTTACTTATGGAGTTACAATTGCCTATGGTGAACAAGTCTTATTCTTTCGAAAATGGATTAATTGGAACATCATGGTTTTGTTTTTCCTCTCTGGAATGTTGGGTTATCACTTCAAAGTGATCAGCTCCTATGAATATGAATTTTCAGAAATATACTTAGCGAATGACCAATTACTTGGTGAAATAATTGAATTCCAAAAAGGAGAAAATGAATTTGACAAAGCCATCATTGAAGTCAAAAAAGTAATAAAACCACATACCGAAGCGCTTGCGCAGGGGAAGTTATTGTGCTACATCCGAACGTCAAACAGTGATTTAAAAGAAGGGAGTGTTATTCTCTTTCAACCTGATATTCAACCCATCAAAAACAAAAACAATCCTGGGGAATTTAACGCAGAACAATATTGGAAAATAAAAGGTATCAGCACAATCGCTTTTACAACCGATGAAAACATTGAGGTATTGGGTCAGGCCAAAACCTTCAATAGTTTTTGGACCAATTCGAGAAATTACCTTGCTAATATTGTAAAGCAATACATTGACGAAGAAAACCAAGGTCTTGTCATAGCCCTGAGTTTAGGAGACAAGTCGAACCTATCTATGGAAAAACGAAATAACTTTGCTAACGCTGGCGCCATGCATGTATTGGCGGTTTCGGGGATGCATGTTGGAATTCTGTTGGCTTTCCTTCATTTCATTTTTCAAAAAATTAGTTTTCTCAGAAAAAGAAACCTTTACTTATACACTGCTTTAATTCTTTTGTGGTGCTTTGCCTTTCTTACTGGAATGTCAGCCTCGGTGGTTCGAGCTGTAGCCATGTTTACGCTTTTGGCTATTGGACAAATCAAAGGTCATAGATTCTTTGGCTTACAGGCAATCTTTGCCTCTGCCTTATTCTTACTTATTTTCAATCCATTATTTATATTTGATATCGGCTTTCAGCTGTCATACCTTGCGGTAATAGGAATATCTTTGTTTTATCGACCCATACTTGGTTTGTTTCACTCGCGATATAAAATTATCAATTGGTTTTGGCAAGGAACAGCAGTTGGAATCGCAGCACAAATCGGAACAGTCCCCTTAAGTCTACTCTATTTTAATCAATTCCCAAACTATTTTTTCATCACCAACATTGGATTACTTATTCTAGCAGGAGTTGCACTAATTAGTGTAGTTTTATTGTTTTTGCTACATTTTATTCCTTGGATAGTAGATGTTCTGGCCTATATCGTAAACACCATTTTCGATATATTAAACAGCTTTATCGTTTGGGTCAACAGTTTACCTGGTGAAGTCAGCACTGGCTTTACTCCTCACCCTCTGCATGTCCTATTGATTTATGTTGGAATTGGATTTTCACTTTATCAATGGAGAAAAGGAAACGTCAAATTTTTCAAAATAGGTATCCTTCTTTTATTCATTTCTGCTGTAGCATTAATTTTTAACCGGGAATACAACAAGTCCAAAGAAGAATTGGTTGTACTTAACCATTACGAAAAAGTGATCTTATTAAAAGGAAACCAATCCCTACATGTGCTTTACGATGGTGAAAAAAGACCTAGTTTATCATCTTTAGATTATTTAATCAATGGATATGAAAATGCAATGGGTATAAAAGCAATAAAGACTCCGGTTCCTAAAGATATTCAAGTTCAATTTTCCGACCAAGTCATCTTTGCACACACCAAAGATGGGATTGCCATTGCTTATCATGGAAAAAAATATTTACTGGCAAACCGTATCAACAAGAAAGTCCTCAATTCAGACTATGAGCTCATCAAGGGTCAGTGGAATCTGTTTCTACCTGAAGAACACATCAATATCAGCACAACAAAAAAAGCATTAGTTCTAAGTCCTATCGGTAAAGAATAGAAGCATTTTCATTCTCACCAATGCTTCCTGTTACTTCATGATGCATAATTGTAAACTCATGATTAAGTACAATACTGTGTTTAATGTAATTATGAATTCCTGAATCGAGTTTAATATTGGCCCAAAAAGTAATTTCATAGTTATCAACCTTGCGCATAAAATTGTAACTGGATGCTACCGCTTCGTTTTTCCTTGCTTCCAACTCTTCCAACGACTTTTTATAGGTTTCATCAGACTCCTTATAGTAACCTGAGCTATACGTTTTTTTAAGATTTTTAATACTGCGTTCAATACTTTTCACACGCATTGTAGCGATCAGATATTCGTCTGAATAATTGGCGCGGTAATTTTCAAAACGAGGCTCATTATAATCATAAAAAGTTGTATCGGCCCAAGCTAAAATCGCACTTTTAACTTTACTTAAGTCATCTATTTCGTCATTCGCTTCTTGAGCGCTTAACAAAAATGGGAATAAAAATAGGCTCACAAAAAACAAAATTTTCATCTTTTACTTAATTTTTGTTTCTACATTAATTATTTCTAGATAAGGTGAAAAGGTAAAAGTTGAGGTATTCATTATTTTTTGCTCATCTGTCCATTCTATGGTTAGTTCATAAGCTTGGACAAAATCACTTTCTTCAATTACATATAAAGTGCCAAACTGCTCAATGACAATTTCTTTATTAGGGTTTTTGAAATGATTTATAGCCAAACTCCTACTCAATTGACGAAAGTCCATGGTTTGAACTTTTCTAGCCGTCTCCATCACCTTCATGGTATGGTCCATAAAAGATTGCAATTCAGCTTCACCAATCAATTGAACCTCACGTTGTTTAAAAAAGTTTAGAAATTCGAGCTCGGCTGTTGATGTTATCAGGTCTCTATTGGTGACAAAATGATAATCAAACTGATAGGCATAATATAAGTCTTTGTGTTCATTCGCAATTCGGAAATTATAGAAAGGAGTTACTGAAATCAAGCTATCTTTATAATCAAAAAGGAAGAAGCTATGATAGACCTTTATTGAATCGGCAGTTGAAGTTTGAAAAAGATGCTCAATTTCGTATTGAACTTCATGAATTTTCTCTTGGGCAGCTGCTCGATAACCAGGAATAAGGTCTTCAATTCCAGACTGCTTTAATCCTCTTAAATCATTGTTGTCTAAATATTCTTTTTTGATTCGATACATGGAATCCAATTGAACAAAAGCTTCAGGTTTATAAACTTTTAGTTCACTAAAAGATAAAGATTGATAGTTTTGATTGGCATATTGTTCTGCGCTAGTATTTTCAATTATGGCATGCAGCTTTTCAGTTTGATCCTTAAACGTTGTTATTGGTGCGTGGTTAGACACGTCACAACTAAAGAGTATCAAAACAGTTAACCCTATTAGAAAAATGCGAAAAGCCTTATACATTTGATTTATTCTTAATGAAAATAATGGAATTTTAAAGTTAATAAAAAATCAAGAACAAACCAACGGACAATTAACGCCTAAAAACTAACTATTTACCATTACAGGCATCACTAACATCAATATGTCTTCGTCTTCATTTTCTTGTGTTGCTGGAACAATTAGTCCTGCTCGATTTGGTTGACTCATCATCAGCTTAATTTCTTCAGAAGAAATGTTTCCTAGCATTTCAATGATAAAACGTGAGTTAAATCCAATTTCCATATCTGCACCGTCATAACTACAAGTTAAACGTTCTTTTGCTTCATTTGAGAAATCAATATCTTCAGCAGAAATAGCTAACTCAGAACCCGATATTTTTAATTGTACTTGGTGTGTTGTTTTATTTGCAAAGATAGACACACGCTTAATTGATCTTAAGAAAGCTTCTCTATCTACAGTAAGTACATTTGGATTTTCTTGAGGAATAACAGCTTCGTAATTAGGATATTTTCCATCAATTAAACGACATGTTAATTCGATATCTTTAAAAGTAAATACTGCATTAGAATCATTATATTCAATTTTCACTTCCATTTCATCAGCTGAACTTAAGTTGTTTTTCAACATATTTAAGGCTTTTTTTGGAAGAATAAAAGATGAATTCCCTGAAGCTTTAGAGTCTGTACGACGGTAACGCACCAATTTGTGTGCATCAGTTGCAACAAAAGTCATATCTTCAGGAGTGAACTGACAGAACACACCGCTCATTACAGGGCGCAAATCGTCAGTTCCTGTGGCGAAAATTGTTTTGTTGATGGCATCCGCCAACACCTCACCACTAATGACAGTATTTTCTGTATTTTCAATTTCTTTTACCTTAGGAAAGTCATCACCGTTATAACCAACCATCTTGGACTTACCATTGGTGTAGGAGATTTCTATTCCGTATCCATCTGGATCAATTGTAAAAGTCAAAGGCTGATCTGGTAAGTTTTTCAAGACATCTAAAAGTAATTTTGCTGGAATACAAATTTTGCCTGACTCATTAGAATCAACTTCAAAAGTCGTTTTCATTGTCGTTTCAATATCTGAAGCAGACACACGCATTGTTTTGTCATTGATTTCAAATAAAAAGTTGTCTAGTATAGGCAAAGTGTTATTTGTTGTCAATACACCACTGATTGTTTGAAGGTGTTTTAATAAGCTTGAGCTAGAAACTACAAAATTCATTTTATTGATCTTAAAATTTATAATAGCAAATATAGTTTTTTAGACTCAATTAAAAAGTTCTACCAAAAATATATTTACACTTTTCAAATTACTTTTCCATTTCCACGAAAACAGTTTTCCCTTGAATGAGAGGACTTACCGAAAAGTACTGCATTCTAACCAGTTCCCCGTCTTCTTTTACACCCCAAAGATAATTCAAATCATAAGCTATTGTATCTTTCGGATCATACTCTGGATCTAGTCTTCTGTAGAGGTCTAATTCATACCCAGATTGCTTCCCTTCAATATTCAACTCATAGTCTGGAACTTGTGCTTTCATGCTATCAATCTCTTTTTGGGACAAGGTATAGTTGGGTTGATTGAAATGCAACTTATCGAAACTATTGAGGTAGAAAACCAAATTATCTTTTATCACATTATCTACACGCTCGCCTTGAGAAGTTACTATGTAATCATCTGGACCTTGAATATCGATGGTAAAGCTGTTCTCTGGTGTCACACGGTTAATCACTTCTACCTTTTTCAATTCAGAGCGTTGGAAAGAAAAGAGGTGTGTACATTCAAACTTTCTAGGATCTGCAAAAAAACGTGGCTCTAAAATTCCATAAAAACCTTTCATTCCCATAATAACAGGATTATCACTCTTCATGCTCGGCGTTTCCAACAACATGTGTGTTCCCATATGATCTTGTGTTGAATGTCCTACATACCAAGTTTTCACCCACTTCCCATCTTGATAAATCTTTACTTCTTTGTGCTGTGCCATCAACAGTTTTTTCATATTCTCCATTGCAGCATTAGGTACATAGCCTTTTAAAGTGACCTTGTGCATTGTTTCAAGCATCATTTGAACAATCCCCTGCTGAACGCACATTCCATCTGGGCCCTCCCAAACCCCATCTTTGTTTCGTGTAACCGTAAAAAGTTGATCTTGATAAGAATCGTAAATTTCAATTTTATCAACCGCAGCGGTATCTTCAATCGCAAAAGCAATCAAACTGGTATCTGTTGCTTTAGCACCTGTTTTCAAATTCATGGCAAATATTGACAACCCGATAATCAAACCGATACCTACTATTATAACAATGAGTTTTTTCATAATAACAACTTATTTTTTAACGTACTTATATCGACGTACAATGAATACAATTGTAGCCATAACGAGAATAAACAGCACAGGGATGGCAATGTTTATAAATTTATAAAAAGAGCCCTCTCTTTCTATCTTTAATTTGTCTGTTGGGTGGAGGTCTATAGCCCTACTTCTAATAGAAAGCAAAGTGCTTTCCCCCAACATATAATCTACACAGTTTTCGAAAAATTCGAAATTCCCAATCGGTCGCCCAGCGAATAATTCATCTATCTCTCGTCCCCTAGGCAATCTTGGAATATATCGGAATTTATTTTCTTCCTGAACAAAAACAGAATCATAATAGGTGTTTTTAAAGAAAGTTCCGTTTCCAACCACCATTACTTTTCCGGGTTTTTCTGACTCTTCGATCAAAATTGCATCTGGACTATCTGCATAAGCTGAAACAATTCTGTTTTTAAAGGCTGATTGAAATTCACCTTCTACAATTCCCCCCAACATTAATCGATTGGCTTCATTGGTCGGATCATCTTGGAAAACTGGATTTTCACCAAATTGATTTTCCATAGCGATAGACAACAAGGGTACGTTTCCAAATGATCTTGAATTGGATGAACTCGTCAATATCACTGATGGACGTGTTTTATTTTTAGTTTGAACAAATTGTAAACTTGAGGCGTAAGGTAATTTCACAGGATTCACCATACTTGAAATCGGGTGCTCTGTTCCCATTGCACGCACATAGAAATACCAATTTACAAATCCTTTTGGTAAGCCAGGCATTGCAAAGGGATCATAATTCGCATCGATGACCAAGTCTTCATTAATTTTGATTCCATAATCATACATCAAATCTCCAATCCCTGTTCTTTTACGGGCACTATGTGTTTTTCCTGTTCTTCGAATAGTATCGTTATTAATACTCAAAGGATTATTAAAGACCATGATATTCCCCCCTTGCATAAGGTATTGGTCAATCACAAACTTATCTTTATCACTAAATTTCTTTTTGGGGTCAGCGATAATGATACCATCATATTGATCTAAACCACCCAGCGCACCTTCAATTTTCACATCATCAATAATGTAAGCATCTTCGATGTTCTTTCGGGCACCTTGGGTATAAGGAATTCCCAATTCACCATGTCCATGGATAAATGCAACTTTCTTTTTTGTTTGCCTAGTGGCTTTAGCAAGCACACGCATAAACTTGTATTCCAAATCATTTATTCCACGCTGAACCATTTGTTCTAAACGGGCATCCAAACGGTATTGACCACCTTCTAAGAAACGAATATGCCCCACAGTATTTCCACGGTATTCAACCACTGCACCTGGAAAAATTTCAATGATGTTAGACGCTCCTTGACTACGGTAAGTAATATCTACTGGACGAATTCCTTGTCCACGGTCAAAAAGTTGCTCCTTCAAAGCTTCTTGATCTTCTAGGGTTCCCTTATTCGGATTAATAAATTCATATTCTACTCTACTTCCAGCATAATATTTGAATTCATCGAGTTTGTCGCGTACTGCTTTTTGCAAACGTTTTACTTCTGCAGGAAACTCTCCTTCTAAATAAATTTTAAAGAGAATTTTATCGGTTAATAAGGAATCACTTTCTAAAAAACCAATAGTAGTTTCCGTTAATGAATAACGCTGATCTCTAGTAAAATCTACTCGGAAATCAAAAAATGATACAATGATGTTGATCAAGATAATTACCGCTAAAGCAATTGCAGTGATAATTCCGTAATATGCCCTATTAGAAGCTTTTTTTAATTTTATTTTAGCCATAATTATTTACGTATTGCGTTTAAAACATTATGTGATGCAAATAAAAAGAAAACGATGACACTAAAGAAATAAACAAGGTCACTCAGAATCAGGACTCCTTTTTTTATGGATTCATAATGATAGTCTAAACTTGCATAACGAATTACGCTATCGAACCCGGCTATTGTAGCATAAGACCCCAACAAAGAGAGTCCACTAAAAGCAAACCAACAAAGGAACATAGCCACGATAAACGCTACAATTTGATTGCTTGTGATTGTACTGGCAAAAATACCAATAGCGACAAAAGACGCTCCGAGAAGAATTAATCCTAAGAATGAAGTTATTGCTGCTCCATCATCCATTACTCCAACAGGATCCCCTAAAAAGTGCATCGACACATAAAAGGTCAAAGTTGGAAGCAACGCAATAACAACCAAAGTCACTCCGGCTAAATACTTCGCCAACAAGATTGAAAAATCAGAAATGGGTCGTGTATAAAGCAATTCGATTGTCCCGGTTTTTCTTTCATCTGCGAAAGAGCGCATGGTGATTGCTGGAATAAGAATCAGAAGAATCAATGGTGCTAAATTGTAATACGGCAACAAATCTGCTACCCCACCATTCAACAAGTTATAATCGTCATTGATTACCCATAAAAACAACCAGCAGGTAATCACAAATATAAGCATGAAAACATAACCAATAATTGAGCTCAAAAAACTTCGTATCTCTTTTAGATATAATGCACCCATTTTATAAAAATTTAGTTCAAAAATAACGCTTCTCTGCTAACTTCGCTCTAATCTGTCGAAAGTTTATCAAAACCCAAGCGTTAATGGACTGATTTTGATTGTAAGGTTACTTTACTTGATTAAAAAGCCATCAAAATAAACAGAGGTAGAACTGGCTTCGGCTTTTTGGTCGAACCATTGCTTAACAGTTGGCCAAATTTCACCGAACAACTCAGATTTTCTATAATTTTCAAGATCACTCTCAGCATTCCATTCACTATAGGTAAAAACTACTTTTGGATTTTGCTTATCCCTGAGCAATTTCATCCCTTTGCAACCTGGAAATGCATTAATTTTTTCTTTCACTGTATCAAAATGTTCGATAAAATCTTGAACATGTTCTTCTTTTAATGTCAATTTAACTAACCTAACCATTTGTATATTTTAGAAAAGTGATTCAATCGTTGTTCTTGAGCCTCGTGGAGTAAATTCGATGCGAATAATATCTCCAACACGCAAACCAAATAAAGAGTTGGCCCCACCTCCATTTTCTGGAGTCCCCTTATTGATGGCAATTTCCAAATAACCTCCATCATTAAAAATAGCTACTTTTTCTCCAGGAGGCACCTCGTTATACCCCAAGGAAATCACATCAATATAATATTCCTTTTGTCTAAAATAAATAACAAAAGGCACGTTCTTTCCGATGTGGTAAAAATCCTCCTTGGTAATATTGGTAATGATGTTTCCATAATGATCAATATAGGAAACAGCTCCTTTTAAGGTATTTCCATCAATTACAGGAGATAAAGGAATGGCTTTGCGAATGGAGTCAACTGAACTACAAAAACTATCCAGCTCCTCACCCGCAATGATCTTACATGCAGCAGGAACCAAGATGTTTTTGGTGGGGAAATTCATCAGTTCAGGCCGTGACAACACATCATCTAAGCGCCACATTCCTTCAGCGACTATATTGCCCATCAACAAACTAAAAAAACCATTGTCTGCGGCAACAAAATATTGACCTTGAAATTTAACTACAGTAGGGTAAACACTTTCCTCTGGCTGATTAAAATTAATCAACGGCTCTGCATCTACACCTACAACATGTACCGTTCCTTCAGGAAAGTCACGCATACAATTTTTAAGAAGATAAGCAGCTTGAGTCACCTTAAACGGACTTACAACATGAGAAACATCAACGATCTGCACATTAGGAAGGTTTTTTAAAATTTTCCCTTTCAGAGAGGCAACATAATAGTCACCCATTCCCATGTCTGTTGTCAGCGTGATTATACTCATTATTATAAAGTCTACACTTAATTTAAATTAAGATTCAAAATTAGTTTTTATTTTTAGATTAAGGAACAGTTCCACTTTAAATTGAAAGTGAAAAGTTTTGATTAATGGATTCAAACAAGTCTTTAACATTTCTCGATATATTTGTCACATCAACTCAAGTCGACCAAGGGTTTTCCCTAACATTGAGCTATAACACCCCTATAATTAGCAAGTAAAGCAAGGTTTATTGTATAATATTTATAATTTTGTTGATTCAAGAAAAAAACTATAACTAATGAACACATACCAGAAACTTATCCTTGTAGGAACGGGCCTCCTTTTAATCACAAGCTGCTCAAACAACGAAGAAAATACAAAAGCACCAGAGCTAAAAAAAACAGCCATCATCGAGGTGGACACCACTGATGTTTATACTTCCGATGATTATGACTTTGTTTTGCCTAGGCCATTTGCTTTGGTCAGTTCTTTTGAAAATGCAGGTCTTGACTTTGTAGCTTCGCGCATGAATGACCCCAAAAACATAGAAAAATACACAACAGACGGGAAGCAATTATTGAATTTTGGTGTCTACAGTTCGGACTTGGTTTACTCCATTATCAGTGACCAAACACAGGCTTCAATCACAAACTTCAATGCCATTAAAAACCTGGCTGATAAAATCGGAATGGGAAGTATCTTCAACGAAGAAGACTTAGCCAAACAAATTGAAGACAACATTTCTGATCGAGAAGAAATGGAAAGTTTAATGATTGATGTTTACGAAAGATCTCAAGAGTTTTTAGAAAATAATGACATGCGAATATTGGCAGCAGTTCAATTTTCTGGTGCTTGGTTCGAAGGAATGTACTTAGCGACATTCGATGTTGACAAGAAGGACAAGAAAAAACTAAGTCACACGATTGTTGACCACATGAATCTTTTAAAACAAGCCATCAAAGGTTTGGAATCTTACAAAGAGCGTGGTGAAGACACTGCAGAAGTACTTGCTCAAATGAAGGAGCTTCAATCGACTTACAAGGCATTTGATTCAATCAAAAACGCCAAAGGTTTCCCTGAATTAAGCCCTGAAGAAATCAAGATTGTTACCGCAAAGATTCATGAAATTCGTGAATTAATCATTTCTTAAACAACAATAGCACTATGAAAAATTTACTTACAGCACTTTTTTGCGTTTTTATCTTTAGTACATATGCTCAAGATGAATTTATTGAGAAAGTAAAAAAATCTAGGGTCGAACTGAGAAAAGACATTACGGCAAAAGGACTAAAATACGACGGAACAAAAACAACTTATTTCCAATTTACAGACGACACCCAATACAAAGGAATAGAAATCGCTGTTTTCCTTCGTGACAATTACCACTTCTTTTTTGATGGAAGTCACTCAGAAGGAAAAGTTACAATTGAAATTTACGACTTATCTCCAGATAACCCACACCGTTTAAAGCTCTATGAGATTAAAAACATCTCTGGAAAGAAAGCCGACGTATCTATGGAGGAAATCCTTAAACATTACGTAACCTATGGTGGAGACCCTGAGACTTTGAGTTCATTACATATTGATTATGTCATTAAAAAATCAAAACCAAGTCGTGGAGCAATTACCTTAAGTTTAGGATTCTAGTTAAACTATCTTATATTTTAAATTATTGAGAAGACTTATTCAAATGATTCTCGTATTTTTGTACACAAATAAGGTAGATATAAACAATGAGTATTAAAGTTACGCTTCCAGATGGATCGGTTAAAGAAGTAGAAAAAGGAACAACTTCTTTAGATATAGCAAAAGGTATAAGTGAAGGACTCGCAAGAAATGTACTTGCAGCTGAAGTCAACAATGAGGTTGTCGACGCAATGCGTCCAATTGAAACGGACAGCACCTTAAAGCTACTCACCTGGCAAGACAAAGACGGTAAATCCACAATGTGGCATTCATCTGCACATTTAATGGCTGAGGCTTTAGAAATACTTTATCCTGGAATCAAGTTGGCGATAGGACCACCAATTAAAAGTGGTTTTTACTATGACGTAGATTTCATGGACTACACTTTTGTTGAAAAAGACCTAGAGAAGGTAGAACAAAAGATGAAGGAACTTGCAAAAAAGAAAAGCGAGTTTATCCGTAAAGAATTATCTAAAGATGAAGCAATTGCTTATTTTAAGGAGAAAGAGGATCCATATAAGTTAGAGCTTTTAGAAGACTTAACAGATGGAGAAATCACTTTCTACACCCAGGGTGAGTTTACGGACCTTTGTAGAGGACCTCACATTCCTCACACAGGACATATAAAAGCGTTAAAGCTCACTTCAATTGCCGGTGCATATTGGAGAGGAGATGAAAACAACAAACAACTCACACGTATTTATGGAATTACTTTCCCTAAAAACGCTGAACTAAAAGAATATCTAGAAAAACTTGAACTGGCACGTCAACGTGACCACCGAAAGTTAGGGAAGGAAATGGAGTTGTTTACTTTTTCACAAAACGTTGGACAAGGTTTACCACTTTGGTTGCCGAAAGGAGCTGAATTGCGTCAACGATTAGAAAACTTTCTAAAGAAGGTACAACATGATGCAGGGTATGAGCAAGTAATTACACCGCATATTGGAAGTAAAAAGCTATACGAAACATCAGGACATTATGCCAAATACGGTGCAGATTCATTTCAGCCCATTCATACGCCAGATGAAAACGAAGAGTTTTTATTAAAACCTATGAACTGCCCTCACCATTGTGAGATTTACAAAACGAAGCCACATTCTTACCGTGAGTTACCAATTCGTTATGCGGAATTCGGAACAGTGTATCGTTATGAACAAAGCGGTGAGTTACATGGTTTAACAAGAGTACGTGGATTTACGCAAGATGATGCGCATATCTTCTGTACACAAGACCAAGTAAAGAAAGAATTTCAAAATGTAATTGACATTGTACTTTACATTTTCAAAACATTAGATTTCAAAAAGTTTACTGCACAGATTTCATTGCGTGACCCTGAAGATTCGAGCAAGTATATTGGAAGTGATGAAAACTGGGAAAAAGCTGAAGCAGCAATTCAAGAAGCCGTTGCTGAAAAAGGATTGAATACAGTAATCGAATATGGAGAAGCGGCTTTCTATGGTCCTAAACTTGATTTTATGGTTGAGGATGCCTTAGGAAGAGAATGGCAACTTGGAACGATCCAAGTAGACTATAATTTGCCAGAGCGTTTCGAACTAGAATACATTGGGGCAGACAATCAAAAACACCGACCTGTGATGATTCACAGAGCACCATTTGGATCAATGGAAAGGTTCGTTGCAGTATTGTTGGAACATTGCGCTGGGGAATTCCCATTATGGTTATCTTCAGAGCAATACGCTATTCTTCCAATTAGTGAAAATTTCAATGAATACGCTGAAAAAGTTTCTAAAGTTTTAAATAATTCCGATATTCGCGGATTCATAGACAATAGAAACGAAAAGGTAGGTAAGAAAATTCGTGAAGCAGAGATTGGGAAGACCCCGTTTATGCTTATTGTAGGTGAAAAAGAGATGGAAACAAACACGATTTCAGTTCGTCAAAGAGGCGAAGGTGATTTAGGAGCTATGCCCATTGATGATTTTATACAAATAATAAACAAATTAGTTGAAGAAGAGTTAAGTCCTAAAGATTAAACGCTTAACTTATAAAAAAAATAAATGAGAAAACCGAGAAGAACATTTAAACCAAGGCAAGAAGAATTAAACAGGATTAATGACCGAATCCGCGTACCACAAATACGATTGGTTGGCGATGGTCAGGAACCAAGAATCATGGATACTAAGGACGCTATTAAATTAGCAGACGAACAAGATTTAGATTTAGTTGAGATTTCGCCAAAAGCTAATCCACCTGTTTGTAAGATCATGGATTATAAAAAGTTCTTGTATAACCAAAAGAAAAAAGAAAAAGAACTAAAGGCCAAGCAGTCTAAAGTAACGATTAAAGAAATTCGTTTTGGTCCGAATACAGAAGAACACGATTTTAACTTTAAGTTAGATCATGCAAAAAAATTCTTACAAGATGGCGCTAAAGTAAAAGCATTTGTGTTTTTCCGAGGACGTACAATCGTATTTAAAGACCGAGGGGAAATTTTATTGTTGCGTTTTGCACAAGAACTTTCTGATTACGGAACCTTAGAGTTAATGCCTAAACTTGAAGGAAAAAGAATGACAATTATGATTAACCCTAAAAAGGATTAGTCTTTATAATATTAGTGAGTAAACATAAATAGTGAGAATATGCCAAAAATGAAAACAAAATCCAGTGCAAAGAAGAGATTCCAAGTAACTGGTAGTGGGAAGATTAAGAGAAAGCACGCTTTCAAAAGTCACATCCTTACAAAGAAAACAAAAAAACAAAAGCGTAACTTAACAAAGACTGCATACGTTACTAAAGCGGATCAGCCTAACGTTAAGATCATGCTTTGTATGAAGTAAAATTAATCTGTCATGGTGACAGAGGTTAGTATTTAAACCCGGTGCTGAGTAACTAAGACTTCTGAAACATTGAAGCACTTATCATCAAAAAACAATAAAATATGCCAAGATCAGTAAATCACGTAGCGTCCAGAGCAAGAAGAAAGGAAGTAATGAAACTTGCTAAAGGTTACTACGGTAGAAGAAAAAACGTTTGGACAGTAGCGAAAAATGCTGTTGAAAAAGGATTAGTTTACTCCTATAGAGATCGTAAACAAAAGAAAAGAAAATTCCGTTCACTTTGGATTATGCGTATTAACGCTGCGTCTAGACAACATGGAATGAGCTATTCTCAATTTATGGGACAATACAAAAAAAGTGGGCTTGAGCTAAACAGAAAAGTTCTAGCTGACTTAGCGATGAATCATCCAGATGCATTCAAAGCTGTTGTAGAAACCGTAAAAAAATAAATTATTCATCACTCACTAATGAAGGTGGAGATTTCGAAAGAAGTCTCCACTTTTTTTTAGACTAGTTCGAAGTCCAAGCAATAAACATTCAAAAAATAATCAGCATAGGATATCTTAAAACAATTCTATTTCCTATCTTTGCAATCCCAGTTTTTGCCCAGGTGCTGAAATTGGTAGACAGGCATGGTTGAGGGCCATGTGTCCATTAGGACGTGAGGGTTCGACTCCCTCTCTGGGCACACAAACCAGAGTTAGAAACAGTAAAAAACGTAGTTTCTACTCTGGTTTTTTCTTTTCCACAAAAATAATTAGTCTAATCTCTCTTTTAATTTTAACACAAATTTTCGTCTACAGAATGGTATTTAGGAAAACTTGATTTAACTTTGCGCAATCGTTTAGGTTCCGTTAAGGATTATTATCAAATCTGTGTTAACATACATTTCAATTCATTCTAAAAGAACTCCATTCCTCCAACACAGAACATCGTAGTATTTATTTTTTAAGTCTCTTTTCTAATGAAAAATATTTTAGGAAACCGTTGGTTTTTGCTTATCGTATTGGCATTAACATGGGGAAGTTCATTCATCATGATTAAAAAGTCATTATTGGAGTTTTCTCCATACGAAATTGGCTCCTTGAGGGTATTGATCTCAGGAATCATCTTGTCATTTATTGGAATTCCTGTGATACGCAAAATGAGTAAGAAATCTATTTTCTACGTTGCCCTAGCTGGACTCTTTGGGAACTTCTTGCCTTTGTACTTATTTCCAATGGCCCAAACACACATCAGTAGCTCTTTAGCGGGTGTTTTAGATTCATTGGTTCCCATCTTTGTTTTGGTGATTGGATTTATTTTTTACGGCGTAAAAACACAGATTTCTCAAGTTTTTGGAGCAATCATAGGCTTCTTTGGAGCAGCTACCTTAATGTACTTTTCAGAGTCAAGCACTGAAGAAACACAAATTGGCTACGCGCTATTAATCGTCTTTGCGACTGTTTGCTATGCAATAGCAGCCTTAATCATTAAAGATAAACTAGGACACTTAACCTCCATAGAATTGACTGCTAGCATGTTTAGTATGTGGGCTATTCCGGCATTCATCATCCTCATCTCAACCGGCTTTTTCACCAGTCATGAATCAACACCAGAGACCTGGACAGCATTTGGATTTGTAAGTATCTTAGCGGTTGTTGGAACCACCATTGCCATTGTGCTTTACTACAAGTTAATTCAAGATACCACAGCCATATTTGCCAGTAGTGTTTCCTACCTTTTACCCATTCTTGCCATTATTTGGGGCTTACTCGATGGAGAAAAGTTTAGTCCATGGTACATTTTCAGTGGTGCACTCATTCTAATCGGAGTTTACTTGATCCGAGAGAAGAAAGCAAAACCAAGAATGGTACCCAGATAAACTATCTCATCAAATACATTTTCCCCCAGTTCTTTTTGAAGTGCTGATCAGCACCCGAAGCACGGTGTTTAATATCCTCGCCATTTATCTTGGCTTTTACACGATATAAATAAACTCCATTAGCCAATAGATCTCCAAATTCATCGCGTCCATCCCAGGCATATTCTGTAATGTTTCGACCGATACGAATAAAGCCTAATTCATCTTCGGTTATCTCTCGTACAATGCGACCTGTAACTGTCATAATCTGAATCACTATATCGTCTGGAACTTGTGTACCTGTCAATGTAAATACAAAACGTGTTTGTGTAGAAAATGGATTCGGATAATTCATCAAATGAGTAATACTAGATTCTAATATTACGTCAAACTTAATGCGGTACTCTATTTTACCTGAAAGATTCCCCGATTTATCTGAACCTTGAACCATTAATTCATAAGTACCCCCATTTTCAAACTTCGCGTTGTACATTATTTTGAATCTCAAATTAGATCCATCTGCTGGAATCCATTGCATTACTTGATTTCCATTTCCGTCTATGAAAGGGATGCGTTTTTGAACTCCTGAAGGATCGGTAAGATACACTCCAAAATTAGTCGTATCTGCATCTTCATCCATAATTAGGAATGGATTCTCATCTTTCAAACTAATGATGATCTCAGCTTCTGGACTTACAATATCTCCATTCAAAATATGCTCACCATCAAAGGTCACGTCTAAAACGGGATTAATATCGTCTTGGTTTAAGTGAAATGGAATCTGAAGTAAGTTGTTAAAATGGGCCAATTCTGGTTGATCTTTCAATTCGTTATTCATTCCATTAACGTACGGATTTACCTCCATCCACAAAGTATTCATTCCAGCCAATCCTAAAGAAGGGAATTTTACAGTATCACGAAGCGTCTGACCAACACGCAATGAATCTTGGCGCGCATAATGGATAGGGTGTCTCACTTGATCTTTGTCGGTCACCCAATAATGTACAAGTAGAGAATCCATAGGTAAGTCACTAATATTTCGAATATCCACTGCAAAGGCCATTTCTACACCTTCCTGTAATGAGTCATTAGCATTGGGTAATAAAACAAATCCATTTGATCCATCAATTGCAGCTTCAGGCACCCTGTCATATAAGACGTGCCACCTATCAACTTGAGCTGGCGTTAGCGTAATGTCATCAAAATACTTAGCTTTTAATTGTAAATATGGATACTGCGCGGCATCAACAATGGAGTTCAAGTTAAGGATTGAATCATTAGCTGTAAATAAAGTGTCTATTTCTAATTGCACCTGTTGATTCGCATTTAGCCCTCTAATTACAAGTCGGGTAGAATCATTAGGGTTAATATCGGCACTGTCTTGTTTCCAGTAGAGTGTTTTCCAATTTACAGAAGGTCCGATGATGGTAGAGGTTTCAACCCCACTTCCAACGGAACCGGTAAAACTAGAGGTCAATGAAATATACTCTCCTGGAGTTTGGGCATGTAATATTGTTGCAGAGCCAGGGTTTCCTTTTTCAAAAATCAAGATAAACGAACGTTCTGGAGAAGAAGGGTCAATTCCCGTAGCACCAAGACTTTGGAAGGTATTAAACAAAGAAGGATGAAGCGACTGCCACTGGGTATACATTGCTCGGGCAGTGGAATACACAACAACATAATGACCATCAGGAATTTCATTCAGAACCATGTTCTCAAAAGCTTGAAGCTGAGCTGCTGAATTCTGCCTAAAAATAAAGAAGTACTCTACTCTATTTCGACAACCTGCACCATTGTTGGCATTCCCAAATTGATGGTCCACATTTTCACCATTATTAAATGTCCCCCAAGGTTCAATGGAGGATGGGCTTACCACTCCAACATGCAAAGAAGGAGTGGTCGTACACATTCCATATTCAGCATTTTGACCATTGACTTGCCAAAGGGTAGAATTGTATTCGTAAACTGAACTTGCATTGTCATGAACATGGGCAGAAAGTTCTATTTGTTGAGGAGTAAAATCTCTTTTCCTATTTGGTCGTTGATAAGCAACACCATTGAATCCACCATTTTTAAATTGAAAGAAATGGTCTTGTCCCCACCCCGATTTTCCCGGTATATACTGAAAAGAATGCTCTCTCCACACCAACACACTTGAATCCACAGCTACACGCCAGAAATAAACAACACTGTCTTCCAACACTAATGGTTCGTTGGCATTACTTGAAATTTTCTTCCAGTCATTAGGAAATACTTCTTTCACTCCTCCGAGTCCACTAACGGTAGCGTATTTTCTAAACGGACTATTGAACAAGTCGGTGGTATCAATTTCAAACCTGTAAGTATTAAATCCGGCAATTGGATTAACCGTTGAAGCCTTGAGCACTACTGAATCATTTGGAACTACTGCATAATCATGAGGAAGAACAGGAATTATTCCATCGATATTGATGAAGAAGTCTGCCTTCACTTCATTGTTATTGAATTCGTCGTATTGTTCTGGAATGAAAGAAGGTAAATCCGCCTGAATACTGAATTGATTCATCCCAGAAGCCATTGTAGCTTGGAGGGGCATTCTGTATATAATCGTATCTTTATAATCTAATCCAGCCACAGAAAGTGTGTAGACGGAATCCACAAGTGAATTTGGAAAATTACGGGTAATATTTAGCGCAAAGGTGTCTTCAATGCTTTTTCCTAGGTTGGTCAGGACGATATTAATACTGATTGAATCTGTTGTTAAATCAACCTGGGTAGGCGTAAACCAAACATCTTGAATGGTCAAATCAATCTCTGGCTTAGCATGCCAATTGAGCTTCATTGCGGGGTCACCATGCAAAATCATCTGAATCGCAGTCACTTCTGTCAAGAAACTTGGATTAATGTTCTCTAGCTTATTGATGGTCTGCACCATTTGTTCTCCAATTGAAGCACCATAATTTTCTGGGCTCATTTGACGATAAATTTCAGATGAGTACATGTTTAAATATGAAGCGTATCCTAATTTAGTTGAAGATAAAAAACCAATCGCTCCAAGGTCTTCAATCATCACAAAGTTTTCTGCTGTAGAATTACTTCCTGATTTAAAAATATCACCAGTATAGCATCCATTTCCTATAACCATTGGGTATTTTCCAGCATTCCCCCAATTGGCAGGATCATCAATATTTTGATCAAATCCATCGGCAGAAGCATGTCCAAAGAAAGTCATTAAAGAAACCCCATTTTCTAAAAAGCTAGTGACTTCTGAAGATTGTACTGGGTTGAAAGGATTTGTTGTTTCTTTAAAGTAAGAATTAACGTTTCCACCATAACTTGGACCTTCAATGGTGTTTTTCATTCCATTGAGGTATCCTTGTAACAAAGCCTGCTCGGAGGCAGAAGACCCTCCTCCAAAATGAAGAATTTGTTTTTGCCAATCCTTTGTTTCCTTGTTGTACACGGCATTTTGATTTTGAGCAGCTTCATAAATCTGGATTTTATTCAAATAAATATTGAGTTCAGCATTGTTTCTTGCCGCGATTCTTCCCGTCGGAATGGCAGGAACAAAACTTGTTGATCCGTTCCATTTTGCTGTAATGCACAAATCACTCGAAGGATTTCCATAACTTGGTACAAGATTCAAAGCGTTCGTTGCACTGTTTTTCCTTGGCGTCCATGCCGAACCTGTATTGGGGTCACTGGCTTCCGAAATTCCTTTTCCAATAATAAATAATGCAAGCGGTTTTTGCGTCGATAAGTTATAGATTTGATTGATCGCACGACGAGTTCCTAAAATGTGTTTAGGAACACCACCACCATATTGTAACCAAGCGTCGTTCACCTCAATCATAACTACGTTATGGCTTCCTCCATTAACTGAGCTTCTGTAACTGGCATATTGACTTGCAGAGGTCTGCATAACTTTATTGTATAAAATAATGTAAGCAGATTCAAGATTTAACACACTATAATCTTTGAACTCACCTGTTCCATTCACTGCTTTTAATGAAGAAATATTGCTAATTTCAGTTTCACTTGCAATCACTAAATGTTGATTGTTTCCATTAGTGGCATTTGGAATAATTCCTTGCCACACCCCACCGTTTTCTACAAAAGGAATCTTTCTTGGAACATTTCCACCAGTAACATATGCACTTGGATTGATCAAGTTTGCGCCATTGATATCAATTCTACTTTTGGCTTGAGCACCAGCATTTAGAATCTCCCAAGTGATAAATGAGGCTGTTGTATTGGTGGTTCTCGGATACTTCAAATACAAGTAACTCACTGATTGATAATCTGTAGCAGCCCCTTGATCGCCAATTATTTTAAAAAAGACATTCGTTGTTCCGTTCGAAAGGTTGCTCAAAGGAACTGTAGAGTTTACAATGGTTTGACGAAAGCCTGTAAAAACTTCATCTAAAAGCATCAAATTACTACTCCCGATTTCCCATCTTAGATGATGATTTCCTGTGCCTGTAAAAGATGCATTTGAATTGGCATTGGACTTTGCATGAAATTGTGCCGCTGGAGCTCCAGTTCCCGTATAAAGATTCGGTGTCTCCACGGGAATAGTCAATGTATAATTTGATGCTCCGTTATAATTTGGACCTCCCCAACCTTCACCAGGAGAGAAAAAAGAACTGTACGAAGAATAGGCTGAATATCCACCGTAATACTGAGTATTATAATTGATTTCGCTTTGACTTAAAACAAAGGGAGTTACAGCATAAACAGAAAAATTAACGTCACTCTCGTTAAGGTAGCGCTTAGTTGGTCCTGTTGTCCAGGTCAAGAAATAATATAATGTATCACTGTACAAAGAATAAGCTGGATTTCCAATATCATTAGGTTGGTCGTAAAGTAATGAATCTAACCAGCCATCGTTTTTTTCTGCGTAAAACTCAAGATAATCACCAGCATCAATACTGTTATCCCCATTATCTTTAACAAATAATGGAAGTTCTTTTTCCTTAGCAAAAACCTGAAATTGATTAGACGAAATTGAATTTAATGGCACACCTGCGTCGAGGAGGTTTTGATGGGTAATTCTATAAACTCCATCCTCTACAATTGGAAATTGATAATATTTTTGGCTGTAATTAATCCACTCATTCCCATAAGGCTGGGCCCAGGAGATAAGTGATGTAAATAGAATGGTTATAAATACAATCAGTCTTTTCATGAGTGATGCTAAAGCATTAAATAAATAGTTAAGTACTATTTAAACCCAAATTTAAGAGAAATTACGTGAGAAAACAACGCTTCAGACTGATTACCAATATTTGTAAAAGCATAATCTAAGGTAATTCCTTTAAATGTAACCCCTAGTCCAATGTTAGGTTGAAACATCAAAGACTGAGAATCATCAAAGTTTTTAACATATTGGAAGTTGTTCACACCTGTTCTGATGGCTACCATATCTCTCCATCCTACCTCAAGTCCAATAACTGGGTCAATACTTACAACTCCTGATTTAATCAAGGTATTTCTTCTCCCATCAGTTGTGATTGCGGCATTGATTTCTGGTGTAACCGTAATGTCCTGCCAACCAATATCAAACTTTCTTTGTGCTGCCAAAATCAATCTTGGCATCGTCAATTCTAAGCCGTTTTCAGGAATTTCGTTACCTGTTTCAAGAAATACTTCTTGCATATCAGCATCAAGGTTAAAAATCCATGCGTTAAAAGTAGAAGTGATATCTCTTGCCATAGCTCCGAAATACCACTTGTCATTCAATGAATATTGTAATCCGGCATCAAGTCCAAACCCCCAACTTCTGGCAAAATCGCCCGCTCTACGGTGAATCACCTTCACTGTACCTCCAACGCTCAGACCTTCTATTCCTAGTTTTCTTCCATAAGAAAATAAAAAACCATAATCTGCCGCGGTAAATAGAGTGATACGGTCATAATCAATATTTCCTTCATTGTCGATTAACTGGGTTGTATTCGGAATATCATCCACACCAAATCGGATAGCAGCAAATCCAACAGCACTTTTTTCGTCTATACTGTGGGCCAGTCCGATGTAATCATACTTCGCTATTCCAGCAAAATATTCAGAGTGCATCAAACTAACATCTAGTTTGTTTTCAACACCAGTTAAACCCGCTGGATTCCAATAAACAGATGTAACATCATTTACACCAGCAACCATTGCATTCCCCATTCCTAGGGAACGTGCCCCAACTCCAATCTGCAAGAATTCGTTTGAGTACTTTGGTGCAACGCTTCCATCTTGTGAAAAAAGTGCCCCACTCAAAAGAGTTAGTGTAAAAGAGAGGATCAATAAGTGATTTTTCATAACATCCATAAAGCGTAAAATTGCACAAAATATTGTATAAAATAATAACTAATTTTAACAATAAGCGCTAAAAGTACTTAATTGAAGGGGATTGAAAAAGTTTTGTTTGAATTTAATCCGCCTATAAAAACATTTACAAAACATCAAACAACCCCCATTAAAGACCTGCTTCCAAAGCCTTTAATCGCTCTTATTCTAATAGCAATAATCCTCTTTTTAGTTTCATGTTTGGATTTATTTCTATAGTTTCGTAGTACTTAATACTATTTATATGAAATTGACTATTCGATTATTTTCAACACTATTCTTTATGGCGTTTTTTCTGCCCACTTTTGGACAAGGGATTGCGCCTAACAACTTTATTATTCAACCTTATGTTGGAGGTCCTAATATAAAAACTTGGTCTTACAATGCAATTCAACTGGGGCAAACTACAGAGTATGATGGTTATAGCGTTAATGCTAAAGGGTTTGGTCATTTTGGAGTCACTACAGAATTGGCACTCTCCGAGCGAATCGGTTTAGGAATTGATGGAATATATTCTCCTTTTGAAAGAACAATTATCGACAGCTCTTCAAATGAAACGAAAGTTTTTACTGAAAATAAATTGAGAATTATCGCTCGAATTTACATCCATTTCAATGTTGAAAATCCAAGTTGGGACTTGTATTTATCAGGAGGTATTGGAGCAAATATTCTTTTTACAAGTTTAAAACGTAATGGTGTAAACGAAAACTATAATGCTTATTATAAAGGCAATACAAAATTCCCATTACTCAATACGCCGTTTCCTGTTTCAGGCCGGTTCTGTTTTGGGGGTAGATATTACTTTTCTCACTATGTTGGGATAAATTTTGAAGCCGGTATTGGTGGACCACCATTCTCTTTTGGTTTGTCTTTTCGACTATAGAAATAAAAAAAAACGATTTACCAACGCAAAGTGTTTTATTTTCGTTTAATGGATTTAAATGATGAGGGTAAAAACTTTAATCCCTTGTAATTGACATTTATAATTCACCAAAAGACTAAATTAGTTCAACTATTTTACATAAATTCGTATTAACTAAAAATCAATGCTATGAAATTAAAAGTTCTACTTTCTATACTAACAATAGGCGCAGTATTATTTTCCAGCAATACATTAACCGCCCAATCCATTACCCCAAACACATTTATCTTACAACCATACATTGGTGCTCCCAATATGAAGAAATGGATTTATGACACCGAATATCAAGAAGGGAACAAGTCTTCTGGATTTGGTCATGTTGGACTGAGCGGAGAATTAACCGTTTCTGAAAGGTTTGGAATAGGTTTTGACGCCATCTATTCACCATTCTCAAGAGAATCTGTTGAAACTATTTCTGAGTATGATCCTGACACAGACACCTACACAACACATAATGAGGTGAGGGCTTTCGATGAAGACAAACTGCGATTGATTGCCAAAGTTTACATTCATTTTAACGTTGAAAATCCAAAATGGGATATTTACATTTCTGGAGGAGTTGGTGCGAACATTATTTTCGCCAAAGCATATATTGATGGTGTAGAAACAGATTATCAATCTGCTTTCGTTAACAACACAAGTGTACCGTTTTACAATCCTCCATTCCCTTTTTCAGGCCGTTTTTGTTTTGGAACGAGATACTTCTTCTCTGATCATTTCGGTGTTAACTTTGAAGCAGGTGTTGGTGGACCTCCATTTTCATTTGGTTTAAATGTTAGGTTCTAGAATTGTTTTTCTTTAGATCTTATTCTAAAGAAGATAATTTTCTTGATTGTAAACCTGCATTAGAACATTATTTGTTTCTTTGCATAGATGTTTACAATAGCAAATATTTTAACTGGCTTCAATTTACTGTTTGGAGTCTCCAGTATCATCCTCACTTTTTCAGGACGATTAGAATGGGCCGTTTTAGCAATAATGGCTGGAGCCTTGTGCGATTTTCTAGATGGCTTTGTTGCCCGACTAATGAAACAGCAAGGCGAACTCGGAAAACAATTGGACTCATTAGCCGACATGGTAACTTTTGGCGTTGCCCCAGGGTTAATCGTATTCGTACTCCTAATTTTATCTGGCGCTTGGGACATCATTATTGCCAGTGATGGTCAACTCAATGAATTGTGGGTTGAAGGCACTATGGGATTCAGTGTTCAGCTATGGATACAAGTATTCCTCAACGATCTTGTAGGAAATAACTCTCCCTTTCTACCTAGTCATTTTTATGGTTGGTACAAAGTGATGCCGTTCTTTGCTTTGTTAATTCCATTCATGAGCATGTTTAGATTGGCCAAATTCAATTTAGACGAACGTCAAGCTACTGGATTTATTGGTTTACCTACTCCAGCAAACAGTCTGTTTTTTGCTTCATTTGCATTGATGCTTTGGGATGGATTTGGTGAAGAAAGTTGGAAAACAGTTGTTTCAATGACCTTAATTAAAGACCAAATCTTATTGACTTTTGTTGTTGTTTTCTCTATTCTATTGGTTGCAGAAATCCCTTTATTTGCACTGAAATTTGTCAACTTTAAATGGCAAGGAAATCAAATCAGATATATATTTTTACTCTTGTCTCTCATTGCAATATGGGCACTTTGGGTATGGGCTATTCCTGTCATCGTACTTATGTACCTCTTGCTTTCTGTAATCAACAACAAAGTACTTTCTTAAAACATCATCATGAAATTTAAAGTTGAAATAGACATAATGTTAAAGTCTGATCAAAGCGACTCACAAGCAGATGCGCTAACAAACAGTATGAAATCCATAGGTTTTCCTGAAATTATAAACGCTCGTGTTGGAAGACATGTCCAATTCTATATTGAAGCTGAAGATCAAACACAAGCCAGTCAAAAAGTAGAAGAAGCATGTAAAAAAACCTTGGTTCATCCAGATGCAGAAGAGTTTACTTTTTCTATAACAGAAGTTTAAAAAAATATTGAACAAGTAAAAAAAAAGGACCTTCATAATTGAAAGTCCTTTTTTTTTTATATCTTATTGTCGAAGTATTACTATTTCAGAAACTTCTCAATTTGAATGTGCAATCCGATTCCCCTCAAAGCATCTCCCTGAGCAACGATCTTTCCTTCACCATCGATCAAGAAAGAATGAGGTATTGAACGTACACCGTACTTTCTCGTGACCTCTCCTTTTTTATCCCAAACATGTCCATCCCAAGTCAGGTTATCTTTATCTATGGCCTCGATCCAAGCACTTTCCGCTCTGTCTAAAGAAACACTTAAGACCACAAAACCTTTTCCATTGGTGAATTTTTGATTCTTGTATTTATTGTATGCTTCAACAATGTTCGGGTTTTCTTTTCGACATGGTCCACACCAAGACGCCCAAAAATCGAGTAAAACAAGTTGGCCTTTATAATCAGATAAGGCGACCATATTTCCATCAGGATCTAGAAGTGTAAAATTAATTGCACGCATTCCGTTATTGGGCTGTGCAAAAGAGAGAAAAGGTAAAAAGCCTACGAGGAGTATAATTAAATTCTTCATATCAAAAATTGTATTTAGCTTGGGATAAGCAATAACTATACCCTACGGATATCTGCTCCTAAATTATTCAAACGAATATCAATATCTTGATACCCTCTATCAATTTGTTCGATGTTATGAATTACACTTTTGCCTTCCGCTGACAATGCAGCAATCAACAACGAAACACCCGCTCTAATATCAGGAGAAGTCATTTGAATTCCACGCAAACTATTTTTCCTATCCATTCCAATCACAGTAGCCCTATGCGGATCACACAGAATAATTTGTGCTCCCATGTCAATCAATTTGTCGACGAAGAACAAGCGCGATTCAAACATTTTTTGATGAACGAGTACACTTCCTTTTGCTTGTGTAGCAACCACCAATACAATACTCAGTAGGTCAGGCGTAAACCCTGGCCAAGGAGCATCAGAAACGGTTAAAATAGAACCATCTATAAAAGTATCTATTTCATAAGACTCTTGTGCAGGAACAAAGATATCATCTCCACGTCTCTCCAATTTAATTCCTAACCTTTGGAAAACCTGTGGAATAATACCGAGGTGTTCGTATCCAACATCTTTAATGGTAATTTCAGATTGTGTCATTGCTGCCAATCCGATAAAACTTCCAATCTCAATCATATCAGGAAGAATTCGGTGATAACACCCTTTCAATTCTTTTACTCCTTCAATGTGTAACAAGTTACTTCCCACACCTGTGATTTTCGCCCCCATATTGTTGAGCATTTTACACAATTGTTGTAAATAAGGTTCACAAGCCGCATTATAAATAGTTGTTTTACCTTTTGCTAAAGCAGCTGCCATTACGATATTTGCCGTTCCAGTAACAGAAGCCTCATCCATGTGAATGTATACTCCTTCAAGCTTTTTCGCTTCAACGGTATAGAAATGTTCTTTAGAATCGAAGTTAAAGTTTGCTCCTAATTTGATCAAGCCTTCAAAGTGCGTATCTAATCTTCTTCTTCCAATTTTATCACCACCAGGTTTCGGCATAAAAGCCTTTCCAAAACGAGACAATAAAGGACCGATAATCATTACAGACCCTCTTAATCCACTAGCACGTTCTTTAAAATCTTCAGATTTTAAGTAATCAAGATCTAAATCTTTCGCTTGGAAAATATATGTTCCTTTTTCAACTTTTTCAATTTTAACTCCCATTGCTTGGAGCAGATTGATCAGCTTATTAACATCAATGATATCTGGGAGATTAGAAATCGTTACTTTTTCGGGAGTAAGCAAAACTGCACAAAGAATTTGCAATGCTTCGTTCTTTGCTCCTTGTGGAATAACTTCTCCTTTTAACTTCTTACCTCCATATATCTCAAATGATGCCATAATATTTATTTTCTACGTTTTTTAGACTTGTGTTTTTTAGACGGTTTTTTCGGCGTAACCCCCACTTGTTTCAATATTGAATTGGTAGGTTTTAATAAACTAATGTCAGCCAATTTCAACTTGCCGTTTGAGAGTTCTTTTAAGTGAGAAATAATCGCACTGTTCTCAACGTTTTGCGTGTGAAAGACCAGGTAATTCTTCTTAAGAAGGTTTGCCAACACCTCCGTTAAATACTCTTTCTCTTCTTCATCAGTAATTTTACTTGCTTCCCTAATCATTTTTTCAGCATAATGACCAAAATGACCATACTTGCTTTTATTGCGAGGATAGTTCATAATTTTCGGACGTTCTGACAAAGATTCGGGTTCTGGAATTTCGTAAGGAGAATCTACATCAATTTCAAAATTACTCATAATGAACAAGTGCGTCCATAATTTGTGGGTATAATCCTCAACATCCCTAAGGTGTGGGTTTAATTGCCCCATCACATCAATGATCGCTCTTGCTGCAAGGTTGCGTTCTTCTCTTGATTCAATTTGTTTCGCATAATTGATCATGTTTTGAACATTCCTTCCGTATTCAGGAATATATAATTGTGCCCTTTCCGTGTTATAGGACAGGGCATTCATTGTGTATTCTTCCAAAGTAAATTTATTTTAATTAGGGTTAAGTCCTTTCTTGTTTACTGGATTATCCAAAGAAAACAATTGCTAGAATAACTCCTAACAAAAAGACGGTGTAAATTGTTCCTAATGCAACGGTTGAATCATCAAAATACTTTCTCTTAGACATAATAATATTGTTTTGGGGTAAAAATAGTAAATCTTCTTTAATTTCTGCCGACAAACCTAGACATGTTAGCGTTTTTTAGGAACACTTTTATGAAAATAATGAAAATTAAGGAGTTTCACATCATAAACATCAACTATTTATCTTTCATAATTTAAATAATTCTTAAACCTTCTTGCATTTTAATCTGCAACAAAAATTATTTCTGGCTGCGGAGAAGTGGGTTTTCGGATCAGTCGTTTTCCTTTTTTCCAAAGTTGCCACTCTTCCACGACTCCATTTTCCAATTCAACAGCAAAAGTATAATACATTTTCGTTTCGGCCTTCACTTCATAAGTTCCCTCCAAGGTCTGCTTAGAAGAACTCAACCAAAGTTTTCCATAGGTCAAAACCAAATCGTATTTCGATGCAGGAATCTCTATCGGCTCCTTCCCCATACTAACTTCATAAGCTTCTTGAATTCCATGGTAGCTTCCTAAATACTTTTTAGGAAAAAGTTTGTCACTGTTTCCACATGCAGTGAAAAATATAAATGTTAACCCAATAAGAAAGTAGTTGCGCATTTGATTCGTAATTAGAAGCGAAAGTTAAAAATTTCTAGTCAATAATTAAGAATTGAACTCATTCTATTCATCTTTTTGAACTTAAAGCTTCTAAAATCAGTTAGGCCAGACGACTCTACTTAATGTTCTTAAAAATCCCTAAACATTATCTTCACTACTATGAAAATTAGCCTTATTTTTAGCCTTTCAATTTCACAAATCATGGAACAATATCATCATCTTTTAAAGCACATCCTTGAAAACGGTACAGATCGAGGAGACAGAACAGGAACAGGAACAAGGTCAGTATTTGGACACCAAATGCGATTTGACCTGAGCAAAGGATTCCCTGTGATTACCACTAAAAAATTACACCTTCGTTCGATCATTCACGAATTGTTGTGGTTCATCAGTGGAGACACCAACATCAAGTATTTAAAAGACAATAAAGTTTCGATTTGGGACGAATGGGCTGACGAAAACGGTGATTTAGGACCTGTTTACGGTCACCAATGGCGTTCTTGGCCAGACGGAAATGGTGGAACGATTGACCAAATTTCGAAATTGGTTGACCAATTGAAAAACAACCCTGACTCAAGAAGACACATCGTAAGCGCATGGAACGTTGCTGATGTTGAGAAAATGGCTTTACCACCTTGCCATTGTTTATTTCAATTTTATGTTGCCGACGGAAAATTAAGTTGTCAATTGTACCAACGTTCTGCAGACACGTTCTTAGGTGTTCCATTCAACATAGCAAGCTACGCATTATTCACAATGATGTTGGCCCAAGTGTGCGGTTTAGAAGCTGGTGAATTTATTCATACTTTTGGAGATGTACACTTATACTCCAACCATTTTGAACAAGCAGAACTGCAGCTTTCTAGAGAAATACGTCCCTTGCCTACAATGAAAATCAATCCAGATGTGAAAAGTATTTTCGACTTCAAATATGAAGATTTCGAATTGATAGGTTATGATCCTCATCCACACATTAAGGCGAAAGTTGCTGTTTAAAACTTGTATATTATGAAATGTGCATTGATTGTAGCCATGGGAAAGCACCGAGAAATCGGGAAGGACAATGACTTATTGTGGAAATTACCGCGTGACATGAAATTCTTTAAAGAAACAACTCAAGGTCACACAGTGGTGATGGGAAGAAAGAATTGGGAATCTATTCCTGAGAAATTCCGTCCACTTCCAAATAGAAAAAACATTGTGATTTCAAGAAATGCAGATTACAAAGCAGAAGGCGCAACATTAATTACAGATTTAAAGGAATTAAGCCAACATATAGAAGAAGGTCAGAAGTGTTTCATTATTGGAGGAGCACAAATTTATCAATTGGCCTTAGAACAAGATATGATTGATGAAATGTATGTAACTTTAGTCAAGGAAACTTTTGAAGCCGATACCTTTTTCCCTTTTGTGAATTGGGAGAACTGGGAAGAAGAAGATATTCTTGAGTTTGAAAAAGACGAGAAGAACCCCTATTCATTTATTATTAAAAAATACACTCGCTAGTTCATGAAAGTTTGTATTGCTGAGAAACCAAGTGTCGCAAAAGACATCGCTAATACGATTGGAGCCACCCAACGTAAAGACGGTTATTATGAGGGCAATGGTTACCAAGTAACATGGACATTTGGACACCTTTGTACACTAAAAGAGCCAAGAGATTACGTTGAAGACTGGAAGTACTGGAACCTAAGACATCTGCCTATGGTTCCTTCTCGATTCGGCGTAAAAGTAATCGAAGACGAGGGGATTCAACGTCAATTCCAGATCGTAAAGCGATTATTAGTCGAAGCAACTGAAATCATTAACTGTGGTGATGCTGGTCAAGAAGGAGAAGTCATTCAACGATGGGTTTTCTTGAAATCAGGTACAAAGGCCCCCATCAAAAGACTATGGATTAGCTCGCTCACTGAGGAAGCAATTAAAGAAGGGTTTGCCAATTTAAAAGACGGCAATAAATTCAACAACTTATACGCTGCGGGTAGTGCGCGAGCAATCGGCGATTGGCTATTGGGAATTAACGCTACTCGATTATTCACCAAGAAATTTGCTCTACAACGTCAAGTGCTTTCAATTGGTCGAGTTCAAACCCCTACTTTGGCCATGATTGTCAACCGACAATTAGAAATAGACAATTTTAAACCTCAAGATTATTGGGAGTTGCGAACCGTTTATCGCGACACGGAATTCAACAGTGTACTGGGGAAAATTAAAAAATTAGAGAAAGCAGAATATGCTTTAAACAAAATAAAAGATGAACCTTTCGAGATCACCTCTTTTGAACAAAAGGAAGGAAAAGAAAAGCCTCCTAGGCTGTTTGACTTAACAGCATTACAGGTTGAGGCCAATAAAAAACAAGGGTATTCTGCCGACCAAACGCTTAAACTGATACAAAGTTTATACGAAAAGAAATTGGTGACCTACCCGCGTGTAGACACTACCTACTTGCCAGATGATGTTTACCCGAAAGTTCCAGGTATTTTGCAAAACTTGGAGTATTATAAAGAACTAACGGCTCCTTTACTCAATAAAAAACTCCCCAAAAGCAAGCAGGTCTTTAACAATGCTAAAGTTACCGATCACCATGCAATAATTCCTACGGGAGTAAAAGTGAGCGGAGTAAGCCCTGAAGAGCAAAAAATATACGATACCATTACAAGGCGATTTATTGCTATTTTTTATCCTGACTGTAAGGTGAGCAATACAACTGTTCTTGGGGAAGTTCTGAAATTAGAATTTAAAGCCACCGGAAAACAAATCTTATCTCCGGGTTGGAGGGTGGTTTATCAAAAAGACGACGCCAAATCCAAAAACAAGGACGAGAATTTAATGCCTGTCTTTGAAAAGGGTGAAAAAGGGCCTCATGAAGCACGTCTAGATCAAAAGCAAACCTCACCTCCAAAGCCCTATACAGAAGCGACCTTATTACGCGCAATGGAAACAGCAGGAAAGCATGTTGAAGACGAAGAAGCTCGTGAACTTATGAAAGACAATGGGATTGGTCGACCGTCCACACGTGCGAATATCATTGAAACCCTGTTCAGGAGAAGATACATTGCCCGTTCTGGAAAATCAATTGTGGCTACACATACAGGCATTGACTTAATCCAAGTAATAGACAACGAAACCTTAAAATCTCCTGAATTAACTGGGGATTGGGAACGCAAGTTAAGACTCATAGAGAAAGGTGAATACCAGCCAGAACAATTCAAACAAGAATTGATTGAAATGGTCGTTAATCTAACCAACGAGGTACTTTTCAATACAGAAAAAAAGGTGATCCGTATTTTAGACGACACGAAAGAGGAAGAGAAAAAGAAAAAACCAAAAAAGAAAAGAGCAAAAACGGTAAAGGTTGACATTACTTCATTGGACTGCCCTAGTTGTAAAAAGGAAGGTTTTTTAGAAGGAAAAAAGGCTTACGGCTGCGCCCACTACAAAGAAGGTTGCAAATTTGTTATTCCTTTTGAATTCATGGGAAAAAAATTAAGTAACAAACAACTTAACGACCTTATTACCAAAGGTAAAACAACTAAAATAAAAGGATTTAAAAAACCGGGTAGCGAAGAATCGATTGATGGAAAATTAGAACTTACTTCAGATTTCAACGTAACTTTAAACTCAAATTAAAAGCAATATTATGATTAGAATAGGAATTTCCGTATTGACTCTAGCTGTATTGGTTTTCTTTCACAATGCAATAATTTCTTTAGGATTAAAAGTTGGATTATCGTTTACCTTTTCGAAAATCTTGCCTTACATGTTTCAGTTTTTTGCCGTTTGTCTGATCATTTATCAAGTGTATAGTCAATACTTGATGAACACCTCCCTAACCATGAGAAGATTGGTGAGTACCTTAATTCTTTTTGGAGCATCTGGAATTGCGTTTGCTGTCAACCCCATTTACGAAGGTGATTTCAACCATGAATACCGTGAGATTTTACTTGCAGGAGAGAACGCTGATACATTTCAACATGGCGTAACTATGATTGCGTTGCCTGGTTGCCCTCATTGCTATGACATGCTCGAAGAGATGAAACAAGTTAAGGCCATCTACCCCGCTTTGCCCATGTACGTTTTGGTGGTCAACAATGATGAACTTGCCAGAGAAGAATATGAAGAAAGAAGTAAGGGTAAAATTGAAGTTGGACTATTTCCTAAGTCAACATTATTAAGAACCATTATTGCAGACGGTTATCCGAACTTAATTTATAAGTCAAACCACAAGTCTTCAAAAATAATTAACTGGACCAATCGAGGGTTTGGTAGCGCAAGTTGGGATTATATTATGGAGCAAGAAGGGCTATAAAGAATGGAATTCAAAACGGTTACCAAATCGTTAGTTGTGAAACTTCCTTGTCCCCTTCCAACTCGAATCCACTAATAGAAACACCAATCAAACGCAAAGGAACATCAGGAAGAATGGCTTCCTTCATTAAATCCATAAGTTTTTCACGAATTTCAGTTTTATTTACAACAAAATCAGGCTCTGTAATAGAGCGTGTAATGGTTTCGAACTCATAGTTTCTAATTTTCAAGGTTACAGAGCGCCCTTTTTTGCCGTGTGCTTCATAGCGTGTCCACCACTTTTCGAAAACTTGCGAAAATTTTTCATTGATGTTTATGTCTCCTTTAACATCTTCAGAAAATGTCATTTCTGCACCAACACTTTTTCTAACCCGTTCAGACTGGACAGGTCGGTCATCGATACCTCGGGCAATATCATAAAGAAAGCCTCCAGTTTTGCCAAACAACTGCTGCAATTCCCATTTAGAATAAGGCAACAGATCAATTCCTTTAAAAATAGTATTGGCCTTCATTTTCTCAGCCGTAACTTTTCCAACACCGAAGAAGTCTTCAATGGGCAATTGCTTCATAAATTCTGGACCTTCTTCTGGTGTGATTACAAAAAGTCCATCCGGTTTGTCTTGATCCGAAGCTATTTTCGCCAAAAACTTATTGTAAGAAACACCTGCTGAGGCGACCAGGTCCAATTCGTTCCGAATATCGTTTTTAATTTGTTGGGCAATTAAAGTGGCCGATTGTAATTCATATTTTGAATAGGTCACATCCAAGAATGCTTCATCCAAAGACAAGGGTTCTATGACCGAAGTATAGCGTTCAAAAATGGCATTGATTTCACAAGAAACAGCTTTGTATTTTTCGAATTCGGGTTTTACAAAAAGTAAGGTTGGACATTTCCGTAAGGCAACACGAGAAGGCATTGCTGAGCGTACACCAAATTTTCGTGCTTCGTAACTCGCAGCGGCAATTACTCCTCGTCCACCAGTTCCACCCACCGCCAATGGTTTCCCACGCAACTCTGGATGGTCACGTTGTTCAACAGAAGCGTAAAAAGCATCCATATCAATATGAATTATTTTACGCGTTTCTTCCTTACTCATTCTCCTCGTCTGGCGAAATAATACGTTTAATATCTTCTTCTGTTTTATCCAGTTTCTTACGACAGAAATCAACCAATTCTTTGGCTTCAATTACCGTTTCAGAAAGATTATCAATTTTAATCTCTTTGGCTTCCAAAGCCCCAACAATTTCTTTCAATCGCTGCAAGGCTTCTTCATAAGTTGTTTTATCCGTTATTTTCATGTTTTATTTCTTTTGTTGAAACGACTTTACTCGTAATCAAATAATTATTGGCAAGGGTTTTCATTTCATCTCCAGGCTTTACCGTCCTATTCTTTACGTCTTCGTCATCAATGGTCGAAATGGTATATCCTGATTCTAAGATTTTCAAAGGATTGAGCAAAGCCAACAGTTCCTCTTGGTTACCAAAAACAATACGCTCTCTATCGATAAGCTGCTGACTCAAAAGTTGAATGTTCGATAAAACCTGCTGGAGACTCATGTCTTTTTCTCGTTCAACTTGTTGCTGACTCAAATCAGAAATACGGTCCAGCATACGTTCTAAACTACTTCCCTCCTGCTGAACTAAGCCTTGCAACTCTGCAGATGTGCGATGACTTAATGCCGCTAAGCTGTCTTTACCTTCATATAAAAGCGTTCTACTTTTCTGCACAATTTCGTACTCTTGTTCTTGAAAAGTACTCCTCCAAAAGTGAATCAATTCTCGACTATAATGAGAAAGATAATTATTATAATGGGTAAATTCTTCTTTGCTTTCCCCTAATAATTGCATAGACATCTGAATAGACTTGTCATGCAACTCACGCATAATTTCTTTAAAAGAACTTATAGCGTAGTGAATATGTCTAGCCACTGCTGTAGGGGTAATAAAGGTAACACGGGCCACAAGATCGGCAACGACCTCATCATTTTCATGACCAATTCCTGTCAGAACAGGCAGTCTAGAATGACAGATGGCTTTTGAGATTTCATAGTCATCAAACAAGGCCAAATCCATTTTACTCCCGCCACCACGAAGAATTACAATAACGTCTGCATCGTGGTTACTTGCATCTTTAATGGCAGCAACAATTTCTTTTACCGCTGCATCACCTTGAACACGAACAGGGAATTCCTTGATGACAAAATTATTAAAATCATGATTCACCAATAATTCATTCTGAAAATCTCTATATCCTGAAGTGTTTGGAGAACCAATTAATGCAATACGTTTAATAATAGTGGGTAAACGCAGTTCTTTTTGAAGGTCGTAAATACCTTCTTTTTTAAGTCGCTTAATGACCTCTTGCCGTTTGCGTTCTATTTCCCCATAAGAATAAGCAGGATCAATGGCGCGAATCTTTAGTTTGAGTCCGTAAATCGTATGGAATTCAATTTTCACATTAATCAACACCTTATTTCCAGGTTGAAGAATACTTTGGGTTTCCTTTAGTCCGATTTCATTAACAATGGTACTATAAGTAGAAGCCCAAATGGTGGCAAAACTACGTGCTGTCGTTTTATCATTTGCACTATCCGCCAGTTCAATATAGAAGTGTCCACTCTTCTGATTGATTTTAATCAATTCTGCGGTAATCCAGAAGTCACGTTGAGAAAACTGTTCCCAAATGTGCTTTTCAAAGGACTGATTTAACTGTGTTAGAGAGTATATTTTTCTTTCTTCGGACATGTTAAATTAAAGATAATGAAAAATATGTTCTGGAATGAAAAAGGCCTAGAAAAACTCAATTTGCTACTTTTTTCTGATCCAATACTGTGTTCTAAAAAACCATCCAATATATCCACGAACAGCAAGTAGGTCTTCATTCACCAACCACAATTTAGCATCATAAAGCTTTCCATTGTTGGGATCGAGCAAAGCTTTTTTGCCCGACCATTCATCTCCTGACTTCACCAGAGCTGTCATGATCTCCATACCCAATACATCTTGATTTTTTCTATAATCAGTGCAGTAATAGCATTTTGCATCTTTTAAGGCTATTTTGAGGTTATGTAAGGCCACAATCTTTCCATATAACTTTCCATTTTTTAAATAAATCTTAACCTCTGCTTTTAATTCTCCTGAACTATCGTCATAACTTTCCCATGTTCCCTCAATGGCTTGGGCTGTAGATGATAAAGCAATCATACCGAATAAGAAAATGAGAAAATATTTAAGCATAATGTAATTTTATAAATTCAATAAAACAGAGCATACCCTTCTTCAGCCCTTTACTTTTTCTTCCAATATTGAGTTCTAAAGAACCAGCCAATATATCCTCGAACAGCCAATTTGTTATTGCTTTCTAGCCATACTTTTGCATCATAAGACTTACCGTTATTGGGATCTAAAAGTGCAGCATCGCCAATCCATTCGGAACCTGATTTATTTAATCCAGACATCACCAACATGCCAATCACTGGTTGGTCCTTTCTGTAATCAGTACAAAGTTCACATTTTGCATCCTTAGGGTCTATGTTCAAGTTATATAACTTAAGAATTTTACCATAGAGTTTTCCATCTTTGATATAAATTTTAACTTCTGATTTTAATTCACCAGATTCATCATCATAAGTTTCCCATACACCTTCAATAGATTGTGAAACCCCCACAAAAGGAATTAAGCATAAACTTAGAATTAAAAAGTACCTCATTCTATTTCTTTTATTTGTAAAAATATCATTAAAACGGCAATTTCACTAGTAAAAGAAGACTTCTACCTTTTTCTTTTCCAATATTGTGTTTGATAAAACCATCCTCAATAGCTTCTTACAGTAAGATGGACCCGATGAATAACCACACTTTTCTGTCACAAATCTGTTCATTTTTAAAAGTAATATTCAGGACGAAAGATGGATTTATGTGCCCTTCTTTTAGCTAAAAGTAAGAAGCTGATTAAGTCTCATACAAAATGGCTATTTTTGTATAAAAATTCGATTATGTTACATGCTCCGACTACCCCTTTAGCTGAACGTATGCGTCCAAAAACAATGGATGAATATGTTGGTCAGGAACATCTCTTAAAAAAAGGGGCAAGTCTTAGAAAATCCTTAGATGCGAATGTCTTACCCTCTTTAATTCTTTGGGGACCTCCAGGAGTTGGCAAAACGACCTTGGCTAATTTATTGGCCAATCAATTGAAACGTCCTTTCTATACATTGTCTGCAATTTCCTCTGGCGTAAAAGAAGTTCGGGAGGTGATCAAAAAGGCAGAGAATCAAGGAATGTTTGAACGTGCAGGTGCGATTCTATTCATTGATGAAATACATCGTTTTTCTAAAGCACAACAAGACTCACTTCTTGGGGCCGTTGAAAAAGGTGTGGTAACATTAATTGGTGCAACCACAGAAAACCCATCATTTGAAGTCATTTCAGCATTGCTGTCAAGGTGTCAAGTTTACACACTCCAGTCATTGGAAAAGGAGCAATTGGAATTATTACTCAAAAACGCACTCGAAAGAGATGAATACCTTTCAAAATTGGATGTTCAATTAAAGGAAACCAATGCATTGATTAGAATTTCTGGAGGTGATGCGCGAAAACTTCTGACATTATTAGAAATAGTGATCAGCACTTTCCCGCAAGATGCGAAGATAGAGATTACAGATGAAGTCGTTTTTTCTATTGCTCAGCAAAACATCGCACGATACGATAAAGACGGAGAACAACATTACGATATCATTTCGGCATTTATAAAATCTATACGCGGTAGTGACCCCAATGCTGCTGTATATTGGTTGGCCAGAATGATTGAAGGTGGAGAAGACGCCAAATTCATTGCACGTAGATTAATTATTTCTGCCAGTGAGGACATTGGACTTGCTAATCCTACAGCATTGATTATGGCCAACAACACTTTCCAAGCCATTAACACCATTGGTTTTCCAGAAGCACGCATTATTCTTGCACAATGCACAATTTATTTAGCAACTTCCCCCAAAGGAAATGGTGCGTACATGGCGATAAATCAAGCTCAAGAGTTGGTGAAGTCTACAGGAAATCTTTCGGTTCCCTTAGCGTTGAGAAATGCCCCAACGAAGTTGATGAAGCAATTGGATTATGGAAAAGGATATAAATATTCTCACGACCATCCGGGGAACTTTGTAGTTCAAGAATTTATGCCTGAAGAAATAAAAGGGGCTTCATTTTTTCAAGCAGGAAGCTCAAAGCGTGAACGAGAAATAGAGGAAGACATTAAGCAGCGTTGGCAAGGGAAGTATTGAAATAATTACGAATTGTTTAGTTTTCAATAGTTACCAGATTAACTTAGTTTTACTTTTTAAATAATACCTTAAATGTGATTACTAAATTGATGAAGGGATTGATTATTCTAATATCATTCAGAATTAATCAAAGGATTAGAAATCTTGTATTCAAAAAAATGTTTCACCTTTTTCTGTTGTATCGGTCTTTAGCTTTTGCATTCCGCATTTTTCTGATCATCTTACAGAAGCAATATGCTCAGCATACATTTTCGCAATAACAGTTTCAGTTTTTAGATGCCTAATGGAAGCCTACTTCAATAATTCTTTAAATGCATTTCCCAGTTCCTCAATAATCGACTCTGCTGTCATGGCGTATTCACTGTGCTTTTCTGCAGCTAATTCTCCTGCTACACCGTGTAAAACGAGTCCAAGTTTTGCTGTTTGATCTGGTGTATAACCTTGGGCCAAAAGTCCGGTCAATAATCCTGTCAACACATCTCCGGTTCCACCTGTTGCCATTCCTGGAGTACCATTTAGACTAAAGAAACAATTTCCTTCAGGAGTACACACAGTAGTTCTGGCGTCTTTCAAAACGATGTAAACTTTGTGTTTTATTGAAAACTCTGTCAGTAAATCCAATTGTTCGTGACTGTTTTTAGTTTCACCAGCCAAACCTCTAAACTCCTTTACATGGGGAGTTAGGATACTGTTTTCAGGAAGGTCCACCAGCATCTCTGGATTTTGAGCAATACAATTAATTGCATCAGCATCAATAACCACTGGACGATTTACTTGCTTTAAAAATTCACCTAAAAACTGAGCGGTTTCCCTTGACGTTCCAATTCCAGGTCCTACACCGTAGGTAAATCGGTCTTCAACCTGAATCTTGCCTTCTAGAACATCCTTTCCGTAGGCATCGTCGCACATAGCGACAGGAACCATTGTTTGTAAAATCTCAAATCCTACTGAAGGAACAGTTGCGGTAATTAATCCTGCTCCAGAAAAACTAGCTGCTCTAGTCATTAAAACTGCTGCTCCAATTTTACCTCGACTCCCTCCAATTAAATTGGCATGTCCATAAGTTCCTTTGTGAGTGAAAATCGTTCTTTTGTTAAGATAGCTCCCTACCATAGAAGGAGTCAAGTAAAAGTGATTACTGTCTATATTTGAAGCATATTCATGTTCTAGTCGAATATCTAAAACGATTATTTTCCCAATAGCGTTTCCACCTTCTAAAAAGAAGAAAGAAGGTTTAGGAACGTGAAAAGTTAGGGTGTAATCTGCATGAACGATGGGGTCTAAAGGTTCATTTAATCGATCACAATACAAGCCAGAAGGCAAATCTATAGCGACTACTTTAACTGTATTATGACTATTGATTCTGCGAATGAGCTTACCTGCAACACCTTCTGCAGCGCGTGATAAACCGATTCCAAAAATAGCATCGATTACAATTCTTCCATTAAAGTTAAGTTGTTCTAAATCACCTTCAGAGCGAACAATTTTAATCTTAATGTCGGAACGTTTCAACCTTGCTAATTCCGCTTCATATTCTGGCGTTTGTCGATCACTAATGTCCAGCAACACACACTCTATATCATAATCGTTACGGATGAGGAACTGGGCCAGAACAAGTCCATCTCCACCATTATTTCCTTTTCCACAAATTATAGAGTAGGAATAATTGAGTCCTAAGTTTCTTTTGATCCAATTGTATGTTTTACTTGCTGCTCTTTGCATCAAATCAGCATTAGTAATCTTTTGTTGCACTAATGTATGTGCTTCAAGTTCTTTGATTTGTTGCGCAGTAAGTAATTTCATAGGTTTATTTTAAATTTTCAAAATACAATTTATTTGGTCCTTCTGGATAAATTACTTGCAAGACCATTTCGTCATCTGTTAATTCTTCAATGATAAGAATATCTGTTCCTTCACGGAAAAGAAAAGCTTCTTCATATTTATAATCTACAATTTTAAGTGTATCTGCACTAATAGTGTAAATTCTTTCATGGCTAGGAGAAACAATCCTTCCTTGTGAGTCAATATTGAAGACTTGTTTATCTGCTGAGAATTTTAATCCATTCTGAAAGCGTCTAAACTCTGTATCACTAGAAACCAATCGCCACTCTCCATTGGTCAAATGATCCTCAACACTTTGTTCACGTGATGAATTCATCTGTTCTTTGCAAGACATCAGCAATACACTTCCTAATATAAACATAAAAATTCTCATTTCTAAAACTTTAGATAAATAAATAATTTGTACAAATATCAAAGATAGGCAAAAAGAAGGTAATGAAATAGTGCTCCGCAGAAAGCTTGAGTAAGAAGTCATGAAGAGTTATTGAAAAGCCGACACTATAATATTATAAGCATCTTCAAAAAATAAAAACCTCATTTTTTTTAGTAAAAAAAATAATTACACTATCTTTCCAGTGAAAATTCAATGCAAAGAGACCTTGGTTATTGGGATGAACAAATGGATTTGTTGGCCCAGCAGGATTACATTACCATAGACAACTTCTTCAATTCTGAAGACCTCATCAACGCACATCATTTTTTTGAGACAAAACAGCAGGAAGGCGTTTTCCAAAAAGCGGCTATTGGAGCAAGTGGAAATGAAAAAATCATCAATGAAGTACGTGGTGATTATACATACTGGTTGGAGAAAGGTAAGCACACGCAAATCAATTCCATATTTGAAACTTTAGACGAAGTAAAATCAGTATTTAATCGATTGATGTACTTAAGTATAGCCGATTACGAATTTCATTTGGCCCATTATCCGAAAGGTTCATTCTACAAAAAACATTTAGACCAATTTGAAGGTCGTAACAACAGAATGGTCTCTGTGATTATTTATTTGAATAAAGACTGGAAAAATGGTGACGGTGGTGAATTGAGGATTTACCCTGAAGGTCAAGACCCAATTGATATTGCCCCAATAGAAAACCGTTGTATAATGTTTAGGAGTGACACACTTTATCACGAAGTTTTAACTTCTCATACTTCCCGAAAAAGTATTACCGGTTGGATGTTGTATCAACCTGCTGTTTTACCCTATTTGGTGTTGTAAAATCTCTTAACACGAAGACACACAGAGACTTTCACATAAAAACGAAAGAAGTGAAATTAAACTTCTCCCCTAAAAGAAAATGGTGCGAGAAGTATACTTCTACGCACCATTTTTTCAATCTCTTTTTCTTCCTTCCGATTGAAGGATAAAAAATACTTAAGCTTTTTTACACATTAAATCTAAAGTGCATTATATCTCCATCCTGAACGATGTATTCTTTTCCTTCCACACCAAACTTTCCTGCTTCTTTACATGCAGCCTCAGAGCCGTACTTCACGAAGTCTTCATACTTCATTACTTCAGCACGAATAAATCCTTTTTCGAAATCAGAGTGAATAACTCCTGCTGCTTGTGGTGCTGTAGAACCTTTCAAAACAGTCCAAGCGCGAACTTCTTTCACACCTGCAGTAAAATAAGTATCTAAGTTTAGTAATTTGTAAGCAGAGCGAATCAAACGATTTACCCCTGATTCTGTTAGTCCTAGTTCTTCCATAAACATTTGACGTTCTTCAAAGGTATCAAACTCTGTAATGTCAGCTTCTATTTGAGCTCCAATTACTAACACTTCTGCTCCTTCATCTTTGACCGCTTCCTTCACCATGTCAACGAATTTGTTACCGTCTTTTACGGAACTTTCATCCACATTACATAGATAAAGTACAGGTTTTACTGTAATTAAATGCAACTCTTGGACATGAGGCCATTCATTTTCATCAAATTCCATTGAGCGAACAGACTCTCCAGCTTCGAGGTGATTCTTTATGCGTTCAGCAAGTTCAAATGCTCTCTTTGCTTCTTTATCTCCTGACTTTGCAGCTCTTGCCAAACCATTCAAACGTTTTTCAACTGTTTCAAGGTCTTTCAATTGCAATTCATAGTCGATCACTTCTTTGTCTCTAATCGGATCTACTGAACCATCAACGTGAACGATATTATCATCCTCAAAACAACGTAAAACATGGATAATTGCATCTGTTTCACGAATATTTGCTAAGAATTGATTGCCTAATCCCTCACCTTTAGAGGCACCTTTTACCAATCCAGCGATGTCCACAATCTCCATTGTTGTTGGGACAACACGTTCTGGTTTTACAATTTCTTCTAACTTCTCTAAACGAGGATCTGGAACAGAGATAGTTCCTACGTTAGGTTCGATTGTACAAAATGGATAGTTTGCCGATTGTGCTTTCGCATTCGATAAACAGTTAAACAATGTTGACTTACCTACATTCGGCAACCCAACAATTCCACATTTTAATGCCATATGAAAAAATTTTGATGCAAAGATAATGCTTGCAATTGATTAAAGCCAATTTGACTTTTATATTATTGATTTTAGTTGTCTTTTAGATTTTAGGTTGGCAGTAGTTTGGTGGAGATAAAATATCGTTTAATAGCTATTTCAGCATTTCCCTTATTCTATAAGCACTTGTTCTACTTCTAAATTTCCAGGGATAGTGATAAAAACCTAAAATACTTAGCCGATATTTTACCAGTAAATTCAGAGTTTAACTTCAATCCTCGATTAAAACATAGTTTTATGAAATAGGGTATATTATTAATTTCAAGATATGACAATATTTAGTATTCATGACGCAAGAAATCCGTGTTTTATCCGCGTTGTTAAAACGGTGACTGCGGTGACTGAGCCAGTCGAAGGTCCGTGTCATCTGAGTTCCAATACAGCGCAAACCGTTTGCAAGGAATAGAGTTTAAGTGCTTTCACTTCTGACAAGATCTCGATACGCAGTAAGTTTGTGTCCGATTGACTCTCGTTCTTCTTACCTTAACAATTTTGATAGTTTATAGCTTAGATTGGGTTGAATTCTTAAATCAAACCCAAATTCATTAATCGGGAAGTCCCAATCTTTTCTTATCTCTTTTTCTCAAGGGGCTTCCGTATTTTTCTAACCAACTCGTCACCTTTGGAGGATATGACGAAAACGTATTGCTTTCTTCTTGTTCAATAATATTAACTTTGAAATCATGCTTAAATTTAAATGTGTGATAAGCTTCTGCCGTATCTCCATTTACATCTTTAATTTTATAACTGTGACCAATAATATAAGTTTGAGATTTTTTTACAGTTTTTAAATTATCACCTTCGACTGTCTTAGAAACACGAAACTCATGAAAGGAAATAGGAATGTAGGAATCTTTATGCATTGCATATTTTCGGATGAAGGACTTGACAGCTTTTTCTGTTTTAATTTTAAGTTTTTTCTCCTTTTCTATACTTTCTACCACATCATACATCATTGATGCTATTTCTTTGGTTGGTTTCAGGTAAGGATCTTTTTGATCTCTGTTCAACACCATAGTTTCACCCTTTATTTTGAGCATCTCTTTGTGTTTACGATTTATTTTATCTGGATATTTAGTACATATCGCACCAAAAGAATACAATTGAAGAATCCCTTTTTCATGACTATAAATACTGTCTAATTGCGAAAAACCTAGTTCGAATAAGTAATTCAATTGATTTACGTAAGCCACCACTTCCTTACTCGGTGGCCCCTGACTAGACATAAGAATATACTTGTGATTTTTAATCGAATCAACGTAAAGTAATGGATTTGCATTTGGATTCACTTCTTGAAAAGGGTTAGCCTTTGGAGCGTGTTTCTTTCGGAGTGCTTCAGAGATTTCACGGGTATTGCAATGCTCAGAAAAGTCAAATCCACCAAGATGACTTAATGTGTATGAAACATCAAAATCCATGCAAGCTTCAAGTTTTTTGCCTAAGATCAAATAGCTATACCCTCTGTAATAATAGGCCTTTCCATAATTTGGATTTTTACTAATCAAGAAACTGAACTCATCTAATGCCTCCTTAAAATTATGAAAGTCGAATTTTCGTTTTGCCTTAATGAAAAGCAATGTTGAATCTTCAGGGTTTGCTCTGATCTTATGATGTAAATCTTCATAACTCACCTTGGGTTCAGTAAAGTCGATATTACTCATAAATGCTTCAAGAGATATTTGTTCTGCATGGGGCTTTTCTAAAGGATAACTATACGAAACGATATATCCAATTCCGTTTCGGTACTCTACTAATGTCAAAATATTGTACTTCTCCCCTTCAATTGATGCCTCAACTAATAGTTCTTTTTCTGATTCACGCACAACACTTAAATCCCTATACCTTCTGTGCAAGCTCTGTCTTTCGAGCAAATGTACCTCCGCAATTGAATTTGCAAAACCATCTGCCTGAGCCCTAATAACTATACGATTATCTAAGGCTGAAATAACTCTATCATTATTTGACAAACGGAATGTATAACTGCATTTATTTTCTAATGTATCGAGTTCGATAAGCTCTACTTTTCTCCAATCTTGAGAAGTTTTAAATTTAAACCCGAAAAAAGGATTTTCATAAACTGTTTGGGCTGATAGCGAAAAGGCCGATAAGGTAACCAGAAGTAGATGTACTAATTTAACCATGGTTTCAAGTGTTAATAATATTATTTTCAATGCTAATTTAGAAATTAAAACTGAACTTGGAATATTTGATTTAGAAAGTAAAAATATGTGGGGTGATCTAAAAAAGTAATGAAATGGCGGCAAATTTTGTGTTTAGATAGAAAGTCTAAGACCGTTTTGATAAGAGTTTGTAAGCATATAATCAAAGCTTTGATCCTGTTCTTATACTCCTACTTTATTATCCATAAATTATTCCCAAAAAAAAACGGCTTTGAACAATCAAAACCGCTTTTTAAAAAATATTTATTCAAAAAATATTATGCTGCATGCATCTTCGCCATTTTAGATTGTGAAAATTGCTTTTGAGCATATTCTAAAGTTACCCTGTATTCTTTAACTGGATTTTTGCTTCCAGGAATTTCATACATCGCTTCTGTAAGAATAGCTTCGCAGATTGAACGTAAACCTCGTGCTCCTAATTGGAACTCGACAGCTTTATCTACGATAAAATCAAGTACCTCACTATCAAATTTTAAATCAATTCCATCAATTTCAAACAATTTTACGTACTGCTTAAACAATGAGTTCTTAGGCTCTGTCAATATTCTACGCAATGCTGTTTTATCTAAAGGCTCAAGATAAGTCAAGACAGGAAAACGACCGATCAACTCTGGAATTAAACCGAAAGATTTTAAATCTGTTGGGTTCACAAACTCCAATAGGTTGTCTTTATCGATTCTCTCTTCTTCCACATTTGCAAAACCGATCGTTTGACGATTTACACGACGTGCAATGATTTTTTCAATACCGTCAAAGGCACCTCCACAAACAAATAGAATGTTCTTTGTGTTGATTTTCACCATCTTTTGCTCTGGGTGTTTCCTTCCTCCTTCTGGTGGAACATTTACCTCTGCTCCTTCTAGTAATTTCAACAATGCTTGCTGAACACCTTCTCCAGAAACATCACGTGTAATTGATGGATTATCACTTTTACGTGCAATCTTATCAATTTCGTCAATAAAGATAATACCTCGTTCTGCAGCTTGAACATTGTAATCTGCCGCTTGTAACAAACGAGACAAAATACTTTCTACGTCCTCACCAACATAACCGGCTTCCGTCAATACTGTTGCATCGGCAATGCAAAATGGTACATTCAACATTTTAGCAATTGTTTTTGCCAAGAGTGTTTTACCCGTTCCTGTTCGTCCAACCATCACAACATTCGACTTATCAATTTCGATGTCATCGTCACCAACTTTTTGATTTAAACGCTTATAATGATTATAAACAGCAACCGACAATGTTTTCTTTGCAGACAATTGCCCGATTACATATTCGTCTAGTTTTGCTTTAATTTCTGTAGGTTTTAACACATTTAAAGGAGCATCATCTCCTTCAAGTCCTACACCTCCACTGGGTATTTCTTCCTTAACTATCGATTGAGCTTGAATAATACAGTGGTCACAAATGTGTCCAGATATCCCAGCAATCAACAATCTCACCTGACTCTTTGGTCGGCCACAGAAAGAACAAGTTGTTTCTTTTTTACTCATATATTGTGACAAAAAAGGTCAATATCGCTATCGACCTTTTGATTTATTTTTTACAAAAATACGCAATTAGTAGGAGGCTACCCAATCGGAGACTTAAAATCTTAGAATAGATTTTTTAAACATACGTCTTCTTTAAAAGTATGCTCTGTAGAGATTTTCCTTACCAAAGCAAGCTTCTATAGTGGAGTTTATTGTTTCTACCTTAACCTTAGTTGGAAAATCAATACAGTAAAATCTAAAAACCCTTCTTCCACTTCGCTCTATAAGTTTAGAGTCAAGCAAAAGAAGGGCTGATTCTTAAAGGCCTTTATCCTACCTAAATTACTTCATTAGTTGATTTGGTATTTATTATTTCTTGCGGATCAACACTTCATCCACCATACCGTATTCTTTAGCTTCATTTGAAGTCATCCAGTAATCACGATCTGAATCTTCTTCAACTTTATCAAAAGGTTTCCCTGTATGCTGCGCTATAATGTCATACAATTCTTTTTTCAACTTCAAGATTTCACGAGCTGTAATTTCAATATCAGAAGCCTGACCTTGAGCACCACCAAGCGGTTGGTGAATCATTACACGTGAATGTTTTAAAGCTGTACGCTTCCCTTCTGCTCCGGCACATAATAAAACCGCTCCCATAGAAGCTGCTAACCCTGTACAAATTGTAGCTACATCAGGTGAGATGTACTGCATTGTGTCGTAAATCCCTAATCCTGCATAAACACTTCCTCCTGGAGAGTTTAAATAGATTTGAATGTCTTTTTTTGGATCTACTGACTCTAAAAACAACAACTGAGCGTTAATGATATTCGCTACTTGATCGTCGATTCCAGTCCCTAGAAATATAATACGGTCCATCATCAAACGAGAAAAAACATCCATTTGCGACATATTCAATTGACGTTCTTCAATAATATACGGTGTCATGGAAGACTCAATATATTGACCTACGTGCATGCTATTGATGCCTAAGTGTTTGGTAGCGTATTTTTTAAATTCATCTTTATTATACATAATTCTATTTTTCTATCTAATTTCTAAAAGTTAAAACGATAAATATACAAAATTCAATTGCGAAATAAACAATTATCAATTACGAATTATCAATTACGAATTGTCAATTACGAAATACGAATTGGGCTCAAGCTTTGAGAATTCGAAATTCTTCTTCTGATCATCAAATATCATGCTTTAGTTGCTGGTCGGTCAAAATTGGATTATTCAACGACATAATGGCAGCGGTTTAATCAATTATGAATTATTGAATTACGAATTGAATTCGTAATTCCCTTATTCGTAATTCATAATTTAGTTACCTTTGTCTACTATGGATTTAAAGGTAAAAGACATTACAAGATTTCTTGAGGAATTAGCGCCACTAGGCAGCCAAGAAAGCTATGATAATTCAGGGTTGATTGTGGGAAATCCTGACATGCAAGTCACCGGCGTATTGCTTTCACTAGATTGCATAGAAGCAACTGTTGAAGAAGCAATCAAAGTAGGAGCAAATTTAATCGTTGCCCATCACCCTATTGTTTTTAGTGGCTTAAAACAAATCAACGGCAAGAATCACATCGAAAGAACGGTAATTAAAGCCATCAAGAATGACGTTGCCATTTATGCAATTCACACCAATTTAGACAATTATAAATGGGGGGTAAATTATGAAATTGCTCAACGCATCGGAATTTCTAAACCTCGGATATTGGCGACCAAAAAGAACACCTTAAAAAAATTAGTTTTCTTTTGTCCTGAGAGTCATTCAGAAAAAGTGGTTCAAGCAATCTTCAAAGCAGGAGGAGGAAATATTGGAGAATATACCAACTGTAGCTTTGAAAGTTATGGAACAGGAACTTTTTTACCCGGAGAAAATTCAAATCCTTCACAAGGAAAAATTGGTCAACGTGAAAAAGTAGAAGAAAAACGCATTGAGGTCTTAATTCCAATCCACAAAGAAAGTCAGATTATAAAGGCGATGAACTATGCTCATCCTTATGAAGAAGTTGCACATGACATTTATCCAATTACCAATGCTAATCAAGACGAAGGAGCTGGAATGATTGGAGAATTGGATCAAGCTATGAAAGTTGAAGATTTCTTAACACACCTTAAATCTACTTTTAACTGTGGAGTAATTCGCCATACTGAATTGATAAAAAAAGAAATCAAAACAGTTGCTTTTTGTGGAGGAGCGGGTAGCTTTTTACTTAACAACGCGAAAAGTCAACAAGCCGACATTTATATCACTGGTGACTTTAAATACCATGAGTTTTTTAACGCCGAACAAGCGATAATCATTGCTGATATCGGACATTTTGAGAGTGAGCAATATACTCCGCACTTAATTCTTGGTATATTGAAGAAAAATTTTATTAACTTTGCCTTCCATTTGAGTAAGGTGAATACAAACCCTATTAATTATTTTTAGCATTTATGGCAACAAAAGCAAAAGCTAAGTCAAGCACAACTGTCGCTGAGCGCTTAGAAGCATTAGCGAATTTACAGCAAATTGACTCTGAAATTGACCGTATATTAACGATTCGCGGAGAACTTCCTTTAGAGGTTGAAGATCTTGAAGCAGATATCGAAGGTCTTGAAAAAAGAGTTGAGAAATTGACTGTTGAATTAAAAGATATAGAGACTGAAATCAGTAACCGTAAGAATGAGCAAAAAGATGCTCAAGCGGCTATTTTACAATATAAAGAAAAGCAAAACAACGTTCGAAACAACCGTGAGTTTGAGTCTTTAAGTAAAGAAATTGAGTACCAAGAATTGGAAATTCAATTGCACGAAAAAAGAGCTAAAGAAGCAAAGGCTACGATTGAGAACAAAAAAGAGGTGATCAAAGAAGTTCAAGACAGATTGGCTGGACGTAAGAAAGACCTTAAAGCCAAGAAAGCGGAACTGGATAACATTATTGCAGAAACAGAAAAAGATGAGGAAAAACTCAACAAGAAGTCTGAAAAAGCAATGAAACAATTGGACGACCATTTAAGAACAGCATACGCGAGATTGCGCTCTAGTGCTAAGAATGGTTTAGCTGTTGTTCCTGTTGACCGTGATTCTTGTGGAGGATGTTTCAACAGAATCCCACCACAACGTCAATTAGACATCATTCAAAAGAAAAAAATCATCATCTGTGAGCACTGTGGAAGAATTTTAATTCCAGGTGAAGAGATTGAAGAGGAGGTTGACACAAAAGCAAAGAAAAAGAAAAAGTAATTCTTTATCCCAATATTGAAAAAGCCCTAGCAAATTTGCTGGGGCTTTTTTTTTGACCTATTCCAAGTCCAAGGTGAGACACACCAAACCAACAACTGCTAAACAACACACCTACTTCACCCTGGGAGTTAATCCAGAACATATAAATAATGACTCGGTTCTGTTTCAAAAGTTGGGAGCAGCTGATGCAAACACTCACTTCCCTTTAGCTTTGAACATACTCAATGAGTGAGAAAAAGATTAGTTGGCGAATAAAAAAGGTAGAAACTCCTCGTCGTTCTGTTACGTTCGTACGAACAATCTACTGTCAGATTAATACTTGATTGATACTTGTACAGGAATAGAGGTCAATTATCTACTGCCTTCTTTTCAATCGTTAATCTCCAATAAATAACAGGTTTATACATCCAAAAACCAGCTATTATTTATTCCAATAGACTTAATCAAACTTTGTCAGCTTGAAACACAGAAACATATAGTTTTGATCAAAAAAAAAAGCGAGCCTTTCGACCCGCTTTAAATTATCTATACTAGTTTATTGCTTTACTACCCTCGCCCTTGCAAAAGTTGTACTGCCTTTAACTGTCACCATATAAGTTCCATTCACAAGACTTGACAAATCAAGTACAATTTCTTTTTCTGCGCTCACTATTTGTTCAACGCGCACACCTTCCATAGAGTAAACAGTAATCATGCGCTCTTCATTATTTTCAAAAGAAATATTCACACTGTTCCTTGTTGGATTAGGGTATAGGCTTAATTGTGTAATTTCATTCACAGAAACACTTGCTGTATCAGAAGGCTCATCTACACACGAAGTTTCACCAGCCACAGTTAAGGAATCATAAGACATACATCCATTTTCATCTTCATAAAACACCTCATACAGACCATTACAATAAATTACAGTGTCATAGTAAAATGTTGCTCCCGTAATTCCTGTATCTGTTCCATCAAAAGACCAAGAAGTTGTACCTTGGTTTGTATTTACGAATAAATTCCCACTCATTCCTTGCGAAATTTCAATTTGCGTTGGTTGCGGATATAATGTAACATTGATTGTATCCTTCCCTAAACAACCATCAACTGAAGTACCGAAGACAACAATTCCTCCATTTACTACAGGCGTATAGTATTCACCATTTTGAATTGTATCACCATAAGTTGGAATTGTATACCATTCGTAAGTATCTGCACCAGTTGCATTCAACAAGATTGAATCACCAGGACATCTGAATCGGTCTGCTCCACCATCAACCACAGGGATTGGAAAAACTTCTACGTTAATAGAAGTTGTATTTTGACAACCCATCTCATCAGTTACAGTCAGTTCGTAAAAACCAGCTGTATCTGCAGTAATGGTTTGAATATTCTCACCGGTATTCCAATCATAAACATCAGCAGGATCTGCAGAAAGATTTACCGATCCACCATCACAAAAAGAAGTTGGCCCACTTGGTGTAATGGTCGGTCCAGGCAATGGATTTACAACTACTATCACCGTGTCAAAGTCGATACAACCTGAAGCACTTTCTGAACTCACCACATAAGTTGTCGTTAAAGTTGGAGTTGCTATAGGATCATCGCATGCAGTACAAGTAAAATTACTTGGCGTTATTGGGTCACCTGAAATCGCCGACCACTGGAAGTTTGTTCCTCCGGCAACATTCAGTTGAACACTTTCACCCACACAAATCGTATCATTTAAAGACGCTATTGTTTCTAATTGACAGTATTTTATTGTACTAAAATCACGCAAGGTTCCTGCTCCAGTTGACGAACCAGTTACAAATAAGTTCCCATCCACATCGATTTTAAAGTCTGACATTTGATCACTCTGTGATACAGGTCCATCAAATCTTTTGGTCCAACCAACACTTCCTAAAGTATCCAGCTTAACCGTAAAATAATCATCAGAAGTAGCTGCTTTATTTGAATATCCCGCAACGTACACTTCAAAATTACTATTTACAATAATTTCGTTTGCTGTATCATATCCGTTAGTTGGGCTTTGGTATATATAATCCCAATGTTTTACTCCATCAGGTCTAAAACGTGCGACATAAAAATCTTCACCGTTTCCAACATTTTTCAAACTCCCTACAAGATAAACATGATTATCATCATCAACTGTTACACTTTTCACCTTATCATCAGCTCCATCCGTTCCACCAAAAACTTGGCTCCATTGAAAAGTTCCAGCAGCATCAATTTTCACCAACATAATTTCATCATCAAGATAAAGTCCTCTATAACTTGTCCCTCCAACATAAACACTTCCGTCATTTGCAACAGCTATCGAGACCGCTCTATCAGCAGCATTATTTCCGTCTGTTCTTAATTGCCATTGAAGCGCTCCTGCAGCATTATATTTAATGGTGTAAAAATCTAATTGAGATGCACTGCTATGGCTTTCTCCTGCAACATATACATTATTTGCAGCATCAACAGTTACTGTATTTGCGAAATCTCTATTTGTTGTAGGACTATAAGTTTGAGTCCAATTCAAAACTCCTGAAGGACTAACGGAAATTGTTTCAAAACGAGAATCAATTCCACTTATTTGTACTCCCCCCACAAGGATAACATTATCATTTCCATCAATAGTTATATCTTTTAGTTCATCATAATTTGCTGAACCGGTATGGTTATATGTCCATGTTACACTCCCATCAACCGTAGATAATTTTTGAGCAAAAATATCATAATCACTCCCCCCTACGTAATAGAAACCTCCAATAACAGGGTCATCGTTACTGTCTAAGGCAATACCTACCGCTTGGCTTATTCCCGTAACAGGTGCTGGAGTAGATACATTCCAAATTTCATTTCCATTAGGATCATACTTTATGGTCACAACTTCATAGTTGGCTCCATTTTTACTTGTCCCAACAACATAAGAGTTCCCAACATTATCGATCACAATTCCTTCGCTAAAGTCGTCCTTATTATCATTATCGAATCGACTTTCCCACATTATATTTAACTGTGCATGGCTTGTAAAACCTAGGATTAAAATAGCAAGAATGAGTAGAGTTTGTTTCATGATTGTAGTTTATTTAAAGTAGTAATATGTTTTTTTCAACAACACAAAACTACATAAAATATGGACAAGGAAACACTTTTATCTGTTTTTTTTATGCATTCATCCACTTCTTTTAGCAGTTAATCAAAAAAAACATTATTTTTGCCTTTAGAAAATCGAGAAATTACATTTACTTATGAGACAACTACTACTTCTTTTAACTGTATTGTTATTTACCTCATTTGCATACGCTACTCACATTGTTGGGGGGAGTTTAACTTATGAGCACCTAGGAGGATCCACATATAGTGTCAAGTTAAAACTATACCGAGACTGTGGTCCTGGGAACGCTGCTTTTCCAGTTAATGCAGCAATTCAAGTTAGAAATGGTGATGGAACAACACCTTCTCCAAATTTAAACTTCAACATGCCTAGGATGGGAATAATTACATTAGACCCGCCTTTAGATTCCTGTGCGGTTGACCCTGGGATTTGTGTAGAGGAAGCGGTTTACACAAGTATTGTAAGTCTACCTCCATCTGCAACAGGATACCATCTATATTGGAGTACTTGTTGTCGAAACAATTCATTAGACAATGTGAACAACCCTGGAAGTGCTGGAGAAGCATTTAATACTTATATTCCAAATACTTCTGAGTGGCTAACCAACTCCTCACCGAATTGGGTTAACTTCCCTCCAGTATTTGTCTGCCAAGGAATCGATGTCGACTTTGACCATTCTGCCACAGACGCCAACGGAGATTCATTGGTTTATTCACTTTATACTCCTTATGATGATAATGCACCTACATATAACGCCAATCCAATTCCAAACAACATTAACTTCACTCCTATTACTTGGTCACCAGGATTCAATGCCAACGACCCTTTAGGATATCCAACCAACCCACTAGTAATTGATCCACAAACAGGATTACTTTCTGGAATACCAGCGACACTTGGTCAATATGTGGTTGGAATTAAATGTGAAGAATTTAGAAATGGTGTGAAAATCGGAGAAGTTGTTCGTGATTTTCAATTCAACGTTGTTGACTGTCCCCCAGCAAAAGACGCTGGCATTGGTCCAGTAACAGGCTGTGCAGGAACATCAATTGATATGATCAATGCTTCTGCTCCTGGAGCCTCAGATTTTTATTGGGACTTTGGAGATGGAAGTCCAGGTGTTGCAGGATATGAACCTTCACATGTTTTCCCTTCTATTGGTGATTACACGCTAACTTTAATTGCACAATATGGAACCGTATGTGCAGATACTGCAACAAGATTATTAAAAATTGGAACTGTTAACGCAGACATGGATGACTTAGACTCAACATGCATTAGTAATGCCGCAAGTTTTACTGACAATTCAACAACAACGAACATGACGGTTAACTCTTGGGAGTGGGATTTTGGTGATGGTACACCAATCAGCACTGTTCCTAATCCTTCACATATATTCAACTCATCTGGAGACATTGATGTTCAATTAATAGTTGGTACCGATGGAGGTTGTTATGATTCAATCACCAAAACAATTTATGTTCAAGGTCTACCAAATGCAGATGTTGGTCCAGATACAACAGCATGCTTCAACAATCCAAACATTAATTTAAATGGAATTGTTACGAATGCAAGCGGAGGTGTTTGGGTTGGAAATGGCGGTACATTCAATCCAAGCACAACGGATTTGAATGCCAACTACACTCCTTCTCAACTTGAAATCAATACTGGATATACAGACTTAATTCTGTCTACAACGGGGAATGGACTTTGTCCTTCTACGCAGTCCACACTACACATTGACTTTATTGCGGGTCCAACGATAGATGTAGGTCCGGACATACAAGTTTGTTCAGACACGAGTTCTGTTCCTTTATCTGCAACTTTCCAATATGCAGGAGGCGTAGAATGGTACACCACTGATGGAACAGGATCATTTACTAATTCAACATCAGCGAATACTCAATATATTCCTACCCAAGCAGATATCAATGCCGATTCCATTCAGATTATCGCACATACTATTATCAATGGAAACTGTTTTGCTGCATCTGACACATTATGGGTGACTTTTTATGCACCACCCTCAATTTCGTTGGTTTACATTGACTCAGTTTGTGCAAACAATCCTATTTACATTGACGCTAACTCAACAACAGGTTCTGGGATCTGGACAACTACTGGAGATGGAACATTCACAAGCGACACCGCAAACGCCACCTCTTACATTCACGGACCAGCAGATTTAGCTTTTGGAACTGTAGAGATCTATTTTGAATCTGAACTCAATGGGGGTTGTCAAGTTCAAAGAGACACCATTAACATAGATATTCTAGCAGCTCCGATAGTTGATTTCCAATTCTCAGAAGGATGTTACGGAACAGCAACATCTTTTACAAGTGATATAATTGTTACAGATCCTATAGTTGCTTATTCATGGTCTACAGGAGGAAATGAATTCTCAACTCAAGAAAACCCAGATTATATCATGCCAGATGTGGACACAAATGATGTAACGTTTATTGCATATTCTCAAAACGGCTGTTCAGATACAATTACAAAACCTGTATCGACATTCTATTTACCTACAGTTAACTTCACTGCCCCTGCCCCATGTTTAAACGGTGGTACTCAATTCTATGATTCTAGTTATGTTATTGGTGGTACAGCTACAGGTTGGGAATGGAACTTTGGAGATGGAGGGTCAAGCTCAGAAGAGAATCCATTACATTACTTTGACAATGCGTCGAATTACAATGTACAACTTATTGTCACATCGGCTGAGGGCTGTGTAGATTCATTGACGAAGGTAACAACCATTTACTCTGGTCCAAATGCATCTTTTTCGGCTACACCACAATCGGCATATGTTGAGCAAGACATTAACTTTGTAGATTTATCAACGAGTGATTTCCCAATTGTATTTTGGGAATGGGACTTTAACGATGGAAACTTTTCAAATGACCAAAACACAACACACGATTATTCAACAGGCGGAAGTTACGAAGTACTTCTTGCAGTTCAAGACGAAAACGGATGTTTAGACACAGCAAGAAATGTCGTACACATTAATTTACCCCCTAAAGTTCCTGCTGCATTTTCACCGAATGGAGATGGAAACAATGACTTTTTGTATGTTTATGGTGGACCATATGCGAAGCTTGACTTCAAAGTATACAACAACTGGGGAGAAGTTATATTCCAAACCAATGATCCAGCAGTAGGTTGGGATGGTACATATAATGGAGTAGAACAACCCGTTGGAGTCTACGTTTGGACCGTTCAAGCAACTACTATCGATAACGAACAACACGAAATATCTGGAGACACTTCACTAATCAAGTAAGATTAACTTATGAATCAATTTAGAAAAACACTAGTATTGTTTATAGGAATTTCCCTAGGCCAATCTGCTATTGGTCAAGATTTTCACCTATCGCAATACGACGCAGCACCTTTAAATACAAATCCTGCATTGACGGGAATGTTTGAAGGAAAACACAGATTTCATCTACACTACAGGACCCAATGGGCGGCTGTAGCAACTCGTCCTTTTGTAACAGCTCAAGTGGCGTGGGACATGAGGATAGGAAAAAAATGGGGCTTTGGAATTCAAGCCATGAACTACAGAGCTGGAGCAGGAGCATATAACACTGCCCAAATATTGCCTTCAGCCTCATACAGCATTCCATTGTCTAGAAGTAAATTCCACAGAATCACCTTAGGGGTATCCGCTGGAGGGTTCCATAAGTCATTTGACCAAAATGCACTGAGTTGGGGTTCACAATATGAAGCCAACAACCAAGGTGGACATTTCAACACTTCATTAGGTTCGGGAGAAAACCTTCCTTCTTCTGGAGTTCTACGTCCTGACTTTAATGCTGGAGCGATATACTATTTTGCTGCACCTGGGGCAAGAGTAAATCCATTTTTGGGAGGTAGTGTATTCCACCTAAGTCAACCTGAGGAATCTTTCCTTGGAACAGGGAACCGACTTCCAATGCGTTACTTAATTCATGCGGGAGCTAGGGTTGGAATCACAGAACGTCTTTCATTACTTCCAAAAGCCTATTACCAAAGACAAGAAAATGCAGAGGAATTAACTTTCTCTTTATTAGCCCACTATTATTTAAAAGGACCAGATGTCTTTCTAATTGGTGGAGCCACCTATAGAAATGCAGACGCTGCGATTTTAGAACTAGGTGCAAAATGGGGAGGTTGGGAAGCCCGTATTTCATATGACTTCAATACATCTACATTAAAGCCCGTATCGAATGGTCGAGGTGCAACAGAACTTAGCCTTACCTATATAATATTTGAAAAAACCACTAATCCAATTCCAACATGTCCAAGATTATGAGAAATTTATACATAACTACTTTAGCAGTGATTGTATCAATTAGTTTTGGGTACAGTCAAACCAATAAAAGTTTAATCCGTTCTGGAGATAAAGAAATGGAAATGGAGAACTATGCTTCTGCCGTTTACTTTTATTCAATGGTAATTAACCGATTAGCAGGTGGAAATGAAGACCTGGCTTATCATCCATACAGTGTAGGAGCTTTTTATAAGTCTGACCCGAAAGGAGGACCAAAAGAATTTTTCCCACCGAAAAATCCTAAGAACGAAGATGAGCTTATTGTGCTTCATAAACTTTCAGATGCTTATCGTTTAGCAAAAGATTACGAAAATGCAGAAAGATGGTATGCAGTAGCCGTTGAAAACGAAAAGGAAGAATTCCCTTACGTTGAATACTTTTATGGCTATTCTTTAATGAAGAACGCTAAATATGAAGAGGCTAAAATTCAGTTTGAAAGAATGATCACTAAATTGAACAATCCTGAAAACTTATACCATAAGTTATCATTAGAAAAGATTGGAGATTGTAACTTCGCATTAGAAGATGAAGGAACACATTCTAAAGCTGAAATTAGACTTTTGGATCCTACTATTAACAGAGGAACAACCTCCTTTGGTATGATGTACCATAAAGATGGATTGTTATTTTCTTCTGCAAGAATTGATTCAATGCTCCCTGAGGACTATGAAGCAGGCTATGATATGTATAATAGTGATGTTTACTTAACCAAAGCCAATAATGACGGAAGCTTTACGGAGCCATTATGGTTTGAAGGAAACGTTAACTCACCTTCTATCGAAGGAGGAGCAACTTTATCTCCAGACGGGAAAGCAATGTACTTCACACGTGTCAATCCAGAAAACCAAAGTGAAACTGGAATCTATGTTACACGATTCTTTAATGGTCGTTGGACAGAACCATTTAAATTGGGGAAAGACATCAATTTAGATGGCTACAAATCAACAACGCCAAGTATGGCTGATGATGGAGTAACCTTATACTATGCTTCTAATCGCCCCGGTGGATATGGAGGTATGGATATTTGGGTAACAACAATTAATCAAGATGGAGAAACTACAGAACCAAAAAACCTTGGTGATAACATTAATACAGCACAAGATGAAGTGACGCCATTTTATCATCCAGAATCAAAAACACTATACTTCTCTTCAGAGGGGCATATTGGATTTGGTGGATTGGATGTGTTTAAAACAACAATAAACATAATTACAGAATGGTGGGACAAACCAATCAATGTTGGAAAACCAATCAATTCAGAAAGAGATGATTCATATTTTGTTTGGGGAAAAGAAATGAACAAAGGTTACCTCTCTTCAGATAGAGGTGGGTGTAATGAATGTGATTCTGTGAGAACATTGAACATGCACTGTAATAACATTTATGAGGTTACACGTCCAGAGGTGATTATTGGTATCAGTGGTTACGTTTACGATTTTGATACAGATGAAATCATTCCAAACGCACAGATTAATTTCAAAGATATTCGTGGTGAAAAGGAGGACTTAATGATTACAGCAAATGAAGATGGGTATTACGAAACAACCCTTTCTATAAATCAAGAGTTTTTCATTAAATCAACAAAGAAGAATTACTTTGCCGACGCACAGATTGCAAACACTTTAGGTGTGGTTGAATCTACAAATTTGATACAAGACTTCTTTTTAACAAAGATTCCAACTGGGGAGATTGCCATAAAAGGAATAGAATATGACTTTGATGCGGCAACATTACGACCACAATCAAAAGTGGAATTGGATAAATTAGTTGAATTCTTGAACCTTAACTCAGGCTTAAAAATTGAAATCCGTTCACATACAGATGAAAGAGGAGCCGCAGAATACAACATGAAGCTTTCTCAACGAAGAGCACAAAGTGTTGTTGATTACCTTATCGACAAAGGAATTGCCTTAGAAAGACTCGTAGCACAAGGTAAAGGAGAAACTGAACCTGCTATAATCGTAATAGACAATAAAGAAGTCGAATTAACTCCAGCATTTATCAATGGACTTTCTGATGAAGATTTGCAAGAGCAATATCACCAAACAAATAGAAGAACGGCCTTTAAAGTATTAGCAAATTAATGCTCTATTTAAAAAAATATAAAATTAAATACTATGGAAGAAAACAAACAAGTTACAGATACATCAGTAGGTGTTATTGCTTACCTAACCTTAATCGGTTTTATTATCGCACTTATTTTGAACAACGATAAAAAAGACGAAGTTAAGTCTTTTGGAGCTTTTCATTTAAGGCAGTCTATTGGATTAATGATTTCAGGATTGATTTTAATGATTGGTCTTGTCATATTAACGGTAATCCTCACCCTAATTAGTCCAACACTTGCAATTACATTATCTGGTATTTTATACCCTGTAATCTACCTCGGTATGTTAGCCTTATTGATCATTGGAATCATTAATGCTGCAAACGGAGCAAAAAAAGAATTGCCTGTTGTTGGTCCGTTCATCACCAAAACTTTTGGAAAAGCATTTGAGTAGATTTTTTTTAAATACAACATATTGTGAACCACTTCAGCTTTGAAGTGGTTTTTTTATATTTTTGCCTAAAAGATTTTAAAATGTCGCAAAAACCAAGTATTCCAAAAGGAACTAGAGATTTTCTTCCTTTCCAAGTAAACAGAAGAGAGTATATTTATGACACCATCAAAAGTGTTTTTAAAAAATATGGTTTCGCTCCTATTCAAACTCCCTCTTTTGAGCATTCTTCAACACTTATGGGAAAGTATGGTGAAGAAGGAGATCGTTTGATTTTTAGAATACTGAACTCAGGAGACAAAGTAAAAAAAGCAGATCTGAACGCACTTGAAGATGGAAACCTACCCAAGTTTGCCAATTCACTTGCTGAAAAAGCCTTGCGTTATGATTTAACTGTTCCTTTTGCAAGGTTTGTTGTACAGCACCAAAACGATTTGACTTTTCCTTTCAAACGTTATCAAATCCAACCTGTGTGGAGAGCTGACCGTCCTCAAAAAGGAAGGTATCAAGAGTTTTATCAATGTGACGCAGATGTAGTGGGTAGCGACTCACTTTTATTTGAGGTAGACTTCATTCAGATTTTTGATGAAGTCCTTTCTGATTTAAAAATTCCAGACTTTACCATTCAAATCAATAACCGTAAAATTCTTTCTGGAATTGCAGAAGTAACTGGCGAGGAAGATAAAATCATCGACATTACAGTAGCCATTGACAAACTTGACAAAATAGGTGAAGATGGTGTGGTGAAAGAATTATTAGAGAAAGAAGTAAGTCAAGCTGCAATTGACCAAATTAAGCCTTTGTTCAGTCTTACTGGAAATACACAAAAGATGCTTGACTTCATGCGCGAATTCCTTGCCAGCAGTGAAGTGGGGATGAAAGGGATTGAAGAATTAGAATATGTTTTTGCTAAAACTGAAATCTTAGGCCTGCGCAATGCAAAGTTAGACTTCGATGTTACCTTGGCCAGAGGGTTAAATTACTATACAGGAGCTATTTTTGAAGTCAAGGCGAACGGAGTAAAAATGGGTTCTATTTGTGGAGGTGGTCGTTATGATGACCTCACAGGACTTTTCGGAATGAAGAACTTATCAGGAGTAGGAATTTCATTTGGTGCAGATAGAATTTACGATGTGTTAACGGAATTAGAGCTATTCCCGGGAAACATTAACCAAACCCTAGAGTTTTTATTCATCAATTTTGGTGAAAAAGAAGCTGATTTTGCACTTCCTATTCTTCAAAAACTAAGAAACGCTTCAGTTCCTTCAGAAATGTATCCTGAAAGCGCAAAACTAAAAAAGCAGTTTAAATATGCAGATGATAAAAATGCAAAGCATACTGTGGTAATTGGTGAAAGCGAAATAAAAAATAATGAAGTAACCGTTAAAGAAATGCAATCTGGAGAACAAGTAACAATGTCTGTAGATGATTTCATAAAAAAATATTGTGCATAATGAAAGTAATAGTCCTTGATCATCAGCAATTCGAGATAGACGAATTATTCCAATTTATCCGTTCAAGAAACAAAGTTGAATTAGGAGAGAATGCAAGAAAAGCCATTTTAAAATGTCGTGAATACTTAAACGACAAAATGGAAAACACCGAAGGAAATATTTACGGTATAAATACTGGATTTGGTTCGCTTTATGACCAATCAATTTCTAAAGAAGACCTTGCCAAATTACAAGTGAACTTAGTACGCTCTCATGCCTGTGGTACGGGAGAAGAAACTCCGAGCAACATTGTAAGAACAATGCTTTTATTCAAAGCTATTGGACTGCATTACGGTCATTCGGGTGTTCAATTGGAAACTGTTGAAAGGCTGCTTTACTTTTACAACCATGACATCATCCCTGTAGTGTATGAACAAGGTAGTTTAGGAGCATCAGGAGATTTATCACCATTGGCACATATTGCCCTTGCACTTATTGGTGAAGGTGAAGTCTACTACAAAGGAAAAAGAATGTCAACAGCTGAAGTATTAACTTCATTAGACCTCTCTCCTATTCAATTGCAATCAAAAGAAGGATTAGCCTTGTTGAATGGAACTCAATTCATGAGTGCTTACCTTGCGCATTCTGTATACGAAGGAAAACAGATTTTGAAACAAGCCAATATTAATGCAGCAATGTCATTAGAAGCTTATGATGGAAGAATAGATCCCTTCACTCCTTCTGTCAACAAAATCAGAAATCAAGCTGGTCAAATAAAAACGGCAGAAGCCATTCGTGGAATATTAGCAGGGAGTCAATTCATCACTCAAGAAAAAGTACATGTCCAAGACCCTTATAGTTTCCGTTGTGTACCTCAAGTACATGGCGCAAGTTGGGATACTTTAGACCATGCTGAGCAAGTAGTGACTAGAGAAATCAATGCGGTAACAGATAATCCGACCATTTTCCCCGATGAAGACTTAATTGTTTCTGCAGGTAACTTTCATGGACAACCATTAGCCTTAGCACTAGACTTTCTTGCAATTGCCTTAGCAGAATTAGGGAATATTTCTGAACGTCGAATTTATAAACTCATGGGCGGAATGCGAGGATTACCAGCTTTCTTAGTTGCCCAACCAGGACTCAACAGCGGATTTATGATTGCACAATACACCGCAGCTTCCATTGTTAGTCAAAATAAACAATTGTGCACACCAGCATCAGTCGACTCGATTGACTCATCAAACGGTCAAGAAGACCATGTAAGTATGGGTGCCAATGCTGCTACAAAATTATATCGTGTAGTTGAAAACCTTTGGCAGATTTTAGGAATAGAATTAATGGCCGCTTCACAAGGAGTAGAATTTAAAGGGGTAGAAAAAACCAGTTCTGTTTTGAAAGATGCCCATCAGGACTTCAGAAAAGCTGTACCTTTCATCAAGGAAGATGAATATATGTCTACTTACCTCAGAACAAGTAAAGATTACGTTAAAAAAAGTAATAACTCAACATTATAATTGGTCAATCGGCCACAAAAAAACACTAAAACAAGGATGCTATGGAAGAATTAACAACAGAAACACAAGCTAAAAGACCCGTTTTACTAACTGTTCTTGTAATCCTAAGTGCTATATACATAATCGGTAGTCTTTTGGCTGTAACTAGTGCATTAATTAGTGGTCCACTCTCTGAGGAAGCCTTAGAAACAGAGTTGGAAGGGCTTTACGGATTATCCGCTGAACTGAGTGCTAATGGTGCTGGAGAGCAATTAGCCGGCATGGCCAATACGATAATTGATAACGCAGTGTACATTAACAATGAGGTTTTTATGTTGTCCCACACCTTATCCTTAATTACTTTAATCATTGGAGCAATTGGAGTTTTCATGATGTTCAACCTCAAAAAGATAGGATTTCACCTCTACGTGATTTATAGTTTGCTGCCTATTATTACAATGTACATAATTACGCCGATGGAACTAATCATCACTTTTTCAGTCATCTCAGCAGTTGTTCTTGCAGCACTTTTCTCCGTACTTTATGGCCTGAATTTAAAGCACATGAAATAAATGCAACTTTTACTTGCTCACTTTATTATTGAATTGACGAAGTCTATATTTAATTAGATATACAAACGCCAGTACACTTCCTGTAAAAGCTAGGCCAGCGCCTACCAACATTGGGGTGTTGTAGGCCAATCCCAAACCGATAGGAATAGCACCAAAATACGCCCCTATACTATTTCCAATATTAAAGGCCGCTTGTCCAGCCGAAGCTGCTAATGTTTCTGCTCCTTCGGCGCTATTGATCAACATCATTTGCAAACTAGAGCCAATACTAAATGCCACTGCTCCAGTTAAAAAAGCCATAGGATAAGCAGCCCATTCTACCGAAGAAATAAAATACCCAAAGACCAATACAAGGGCCATTGCCATAAAAGAATACATTGCTGCTTTTGTAGGAATCACGGTATCGGCAAGTTTCCCTCCGATTAGATTTCCAATGAACATTCCTAAACCGACTAAAAACATTATGATGGGCACATTTCCTTCATTAACTCCAGACACTTTTGTTACCAAAGGTCCGATATAGCTGATCCAAGCAAACAAACCACCCGTTCCAATCGAAATTACAGCAATAATCAACCACGCTTCTTTTCGTCCGAAGTAATTCATTTGTTTACGGATATTGATGGTAGGTTTTTCAATTACAGGCAACCAAAAATAAATACTAACTGCCGTAACAAGTCCCAACAGGCTAATTACACCATAAGTAATTCTCCATGAAAAATGATGTCCCACATAGGTTCCCAAAGGAATTCCAGCGAGATTTGCCAAGGTCATTCCAGTAAACATTGCAGCGATGGCTTGCGCTTCTCTTCCTGGCTTAGCGAGTTTTGCAGCGACCACCGAACCAACGCCAAAAAACGCTCCATGAGGTAAGCCAGAAACAAACCGAGAGATGTAAAGACTCCAGCTGTTTGGCGCCATGGAAAAGATGCCATTGAATAAAAAGAACATGAGCATCAAATAGATCAACACTTTTTTAGGGGGTACATTTGCTGTAGCAATTACTAAAGTTGGCGCACCCACAACAACTCCCAAGGCATATAAGCCAATCAAGTTACTGGCCTTAGGAATGCTGATGTTTACATCTTTGGCAATATCCATGAGTAAACCCATCATATTGAATTCAGTCATTCCTATTGCTAACCCTCCGAAAGCTAATGCGATTAAGCCCTTGTTCATCTATCTTGCTGTCTTTTAAAAAATGCAAAGATACCTATTAAAAAAGGTCTTAAATCAATTCTTAACAAGAAGTTAAGCATTTCATTTATATAAATGATAGGCAAAATTTAGAACCGACAAAAAAATTGAATTATTCTAAAATTGGTTTTAGATGAATTAGGCGCTTTATGAACTTTTTAGGGGTAGTTGAAGAAAATATTAAGAACGTTATACAATTGGGTTGGGCTTCAGGTTAACCTTAATAATGCGTTTATGAATTCTCAAATCCAAAATCTTCTGTGAAATAGCAAGCTATTTCGCAGAAGATTTTGGATTTGAACTTTTGACTACCCATCCACACCAAGGACTTTCGTCCTTGGCTATAAATATGTCGTACCTTCGGCACTTTTTAATATTATAGATTTGATCTTTGATTTATCAATCTACACCATGGATTTTCGTCATAGGATAGAAGCACGTCATACCTTCAGCACTTTTTGTTTGAGTGCTATAGCATTCATCATTTGCTAGCGACAGACTAATCCTTTCGAAGGTAGTAAATGAAATTATGATTCATATTTATAATTCTAGAAGTATACATAAATTTATATATCTCAAAAACGATGGCTTTGATTTATTTTTTAGGAAAACAATTTCATTAAAAGCCTTGAATTGCCTATTTTTATTTAAAATTAAATGAGTGATAAAAAATGAAGATACTTAAAACAATAACCATTGGAATATTGGTATTAGGCCTAAGTTCCCTTTCAAGCTGTAAAAGAGAAGGATGTACCGATCCCAACAGCATCAACTTTGATACAAAGGCAAAAAAGAATGATGGATCATGCAGATATCAGGGAGAGGTAGTATTTTGGTATGGAGAAAATACAGCAAATGACTTACAACTTAATGGTGCAACTACTTTAACTTACTACGTAGATGGACAAGTAGTGGGATCTTCGGCTACAAATGTATATTGGACCGCCGCTCCAACATGTGGCCAGAATTCTTCCATCACAGTTACAAAAGACTTAGGAGTCGCTACAAACAGGAGCTACCCATATTATGTCAAAGACCAGTTAGGTGTAAATCGTTGGTCGGGGGTATTAAACTTCTCAGCGAATACCTGTGAATCGATTGAATTAATCTATTAAAAAAACTATTCTCGATCACTAGGAGACTGAAAAGTCTCCTTTTTTATTTCTTCTACCTTATTTAAACAACAACAAAGTCATTAATGGATTGAAAATGTGCATCCTACCGAAAAAACAAACTTTCTTTTTCGTAATTCAACAATAATTTATTTACATTAGATTAAACTCAACAAATTAGAGGTGCAAAATGGCGAATATTCAAAATATTGAAAATGAAATCCTAAGGCTTAGGGAAGAATTAAAAACACATCGCCTCTACAAGAATTTAAATGACATTTCTGATGTACAAGTATTTATGGAGTGTCATGTCTTTGCTGTTTGGGATTTTATGTCTTTATTAAAATCACTTCAAAGGGATTTGACGAACATAAATGTACCATGGATTCCTGCACAAAACTCTGATGTTGCAAGATTTGTCAACGAGATCGTTTACGAAGAGGAAAGTGATGTCAATGAGTTAGGAGAAGCAAAAAGTCATTTTGAAATGTACCTCGATGCCATGCGTCAGATTAATGCTGACACTTCTAAGATTGAAGAGTTTATTGTGCATTTAAAAAAGGGGTGTTCTGTTCAAAAAGCACTTGAAAAAGTTAAGATAGATGACAGAGTTGCTGAATTTGTAAACTTTTCATTTTCTGTGATCGACACAAAGCAAGCCCACATTGTGGCTTCTGCTTTTACCTTCGGAAGGGAGGGAATTATTCCGGATATGTTTATCGAAATTTTACAAAATGGAAATCCAGAAAATCAATCCTACAACAAACTTACTTACTATCTTCAACGTCATGTTGATTTAGATGGGGATGGACATGGCCCTTCCTCCCATAAAATGGTCTCTGAACTTTGTGGTGATGATGAGCAAAAGTGGCAAGCAGCCGTATCTATTGCCAAAAAAGCTTTAGAACAAAGAATATCACTTTGGAATGCCATTGACGATTTAATTACAATGAAAAACAATAACGTATAATTTATGACCTTTAACTACTCCATTTGTCACCCCGATAAAGAACTTATCGAATATCCTACTGAATTAATTGATGCACAAAAAGCCATTGAATTGGCTAAGACTTATCCTTGGATAGAACAGCTTCAACTATGTGATGAACTCCATGATGCAAAAATATATTATAGTCCATCTTTAGATTTTAAAAATACCCAAGGAAAGAGTTCCTTTGGAATAACAGCTGATGAATTAGATAATTCAGGGGTTCCAAAATTCTCCCTCTGGTACAGTAGACCCATAAAAGTGAGACTGTTATTTGGGCTTTTAGGACAAACTGAACGCATGTTAACCAGTGATTTATCTTCTTATACTTTAGAAGAGGCACTCCAATATTTAAAGTACTTCCTAGACGGAAATAAAGAAAAAATTGAAGCACTATACAAAGCATAATGGACAATAAAATAGCATTGCTTCGCGGAATTAATGTTGGTGGAAAGAAGAAAATTCTGATGGCTGATTTAAAAGAATTATTTATCCAATTAGGGTGTAAACAAGTTAAGACTTACATTCAAAGTGGCAATGTTCTTTTTGAATCTATTGAGGACAATTCTCAACTTGCTGATCAAATTAAAATAGCCATCCAAAAAAAGTTTGATTTTGATGTCCCTGTCATTCTCCTTTCTAAAGCGGAATTAATCGAAGCTTATACCTCAAACCCTTTCCTTTCAGAAAACATAGAGATGGGGAAATTACATCTTACTTTTTTAAAAGAGCAACCCACTGCAGAAGCTATTGAACAGCTTAAATCAATGGATTTAAAACAAGACCGTTTTGAAATCATAGCGAAAAATCTCTACATTCATTGTGAAGGCAAATTTCATAAAACGAAATTAACCAGTGCTGTAATCGAACGAAAACTCAACACTCAAACCACAACAAGGAACTGGAAAACGGTAACAAAACTGGTGGAACTTTGCCAGAATCATGGAGAATAAAAAAGAAAGTCGTATCTTTCTTTACCTCATCCCTCTAGAATCAAATCATTCAATAAATACACCAAACAATGGACATTCAAAAGATCGCAGAATTCTTCTCATTAGGAAAGTTTCACAAGGTTATCAAACACCTAAGTGATGACATAGTCTGGAATGTTGTTGGAGGAAGAACCTTTAAAGGCAAGGTAGCTGTGATTAAAGATTGTGAACAAACAGAACGTTACTTTCAATCTGTAGATACTGATTTTAAAATCATAAACCGTATTGTAGACAATAACAAAATCGCCATTACAGGAACCGCTAAGATTAGCAAGAACGGTAAACGCATCGATTTTTCATACGCCTGCGATGTTTTTGAATTCAATGAAGATCAAAAAATCACCAAGATTACCTCCTACTGTATTTCAGAACACGAAGATGTGACAACGTTTTAAGTTCTTATCAATTGAACTTAGTGATTATTTCTTTTTAATACGATCGGTCTTTGGATCATAACCATAAGGACAATGTTTACATCCATTTTTACAACAATATCCTCTCCTCAAAAGGTATTGTTCAGTAAATACAATATACCCTTCCTCAGTCTTATAATAGTCACCCTCAATGAGTGGAATCTTCTTTTTGAACATGATTACCTATTGTTTAAAGGAAAGAAAAATGCAATTCTATAAATAATAGGAAGGTATTTTGCTGCTCCAGGATTATTTGGATTTTGTAATTTAAAGAAATAGTCGCGACTCAATGGAGAAGGATCTGTGGTGTATGGATCTCTAAAGCCATCAACAACATCATAAAGAATTCCAACATTGAGGCGAACAGGTCCAAAGCTTTTTGAAATCCCACCTCCCAAGAACGCAGTCAACCTCCATTTTTTATCTGGATTTTTGAACACGAATGGGTTTTGAAGCAATTCCATTTCAGTTCCAAGAAAAAACCACTCTAAAAAGCGATAATGAAGGAAAACTCCTCCCCCAATCGTTGAAGATTTTCCTGAGGCCCCTGTTGTATGGTTTTTCGAGAACATGTATTGATAGCGTAAACTAGGTCCGAAAGCTAATGCCTCCTCTTCAACAAGAGCAAACTTTAATGCTCCACCAAAAGTTCCTCCATGCGTAGAAAAAGACGCTGCTTGAATCTCTACTCCAATTTCAGTATGATAGGACTGTGCTTTTCCTGCAGTAGAAAACAGAAGCAATCCGATAATAAAAGCCAAATATTTCATTGATTTGAATTTTTAACGAAAATAATAAATTTCAAGCTCAATTCAGTTTATTTCCCAATTGATGTCTGCCTTTATACAACATTCCTTTCCAATGTCCTGTCTTATAATAAATAAAACCAACGACGGCCGCCATAAAGTTGGAAATGGGGAATGACCACCACAAACCAACCTCATCCAGTGTCGTGTTATTAGAAAGTAGATAAGCAACAGGGAAGCGAATCATCCATAATCCGAATATGGAAATCAATAAAGATACTTGTGTAAAACCAGCTCCATTGAAAACACCATTCAGAACTTGTTGAAGCCCAAGTAAACCAAAGCTAGGTGCCATAATTTTAATAAACAAAGCACTGTCTTTGATTACTTGCGGGTCATTTGGCACAAAGAATGCCGTAATCGGTTCGGCAAAAAAGAACAACAACATTCCTACCCCTGTTAGTCCAAAAAATGCAATCTTCGCACTCATATCTCCTACTTGTTCTGCACGTTTAATTTGACGGGCTCCAATGTTTTGCCCCACTAAAGTGGTGGTTGCTATAGAAAATCCAAGTGCTGGAATAACAATTAAGCTTAAAATACGAACGCCAATTCCGTATGCTGCAACAACTTCACTTCCAAAACTTGTAACCAACACCACAAGCATAGTCATTGCTCCTGCGCGTGCTGATTGTTCTAAACTTGATGGAATACCGATAGCAAACATTTTCTTTGTCCAACCGAAGTCCCACTTCATTTGAGAGAATTTAATTTTAATTCCACGCTTTCCTTTCAATAAAATAACAATACCTGCTACAGCTGAAATCCCCTGAGTTATCACACTGGCTATTGCCGCTCCTGCGACTCCCATTCCTTCAAATGAACCAAAACCAAAAATAAACAAAGGATCAAGGACCAAATTCAGCAAGACCGTTCCCAACACAATATACATGGGAAGCCATACATTTCCGATTCCCCGCATAAGCGCTTGGAAAACGAAGAACATAAAAAGGAACATGAATCCAAATGAAGAGTATTTAAAATAAATTACAGAGTCTGCTAAAATTTCAGGTCCTGCGCCAACAAGTTGCATTAAAGGCTCAGCGACATAAAAAGTTACGACTGAAAGAAAAATCGATAGGAAGAAAATGACGAAAACTGTCTGAGAAGAGCTGTAATTTACATTTTTCTGATTCCTTGCTCCTTTGGCTTGAGCAACAATTACAGAACCTGCGAGTGTTAATCCACCTCCAAGAGAAAGAATTAAGAATAAAATCGGAAAACTTAAACTAACCGCTGCAACTGCATTCGCCCCCAATCGTCCTAACCAAAAAGTATCAATCAACTGATACATACTCTGCAGAGCATTGGCTAAAATAATGGGCACAGAAAGGTTAATCAAAGAGCTTAAAATACTCCCTTCAGTTAGATTTCTATCTTTTAGTTTCTTCAATATTCCTTTTATTTAGTTAACTCAACACTAAGTCAATCAATTTGTTCGTTGAACTAGGGCTTCACCATGAAATGCTGAACTGCTGTCAATACATCTCGATACGCCCAATGAATCATATTATCTTCTTCAATAAAAGGTAATCCACCTGCTAAAAACAAAGATTGAATTTGGTCGAAAATTTTCAAGTGTCTTTCTCCAAGTAGAGTGCGGATCTTTAACGCCTCCTCTTCGGTGAATTCTTTCTTTAAACTTAATTCTTCTGTTGTTTCAGCCAATGCGTATAAATTCTCTTCTGTTGATTGAATTAAAGGATTCAGTTCCTTTTCAATTATCGCAATTACCCCAGGCTTTCTTAAATCACTTAAACAATGCTTGATTAAACAATTGACCACTCCAAGAAAGGATGCGCTCATACATAATCGTGCAAAAGACTGGAAAGGAATATGAAAAACGCCATAATGATAATTGTTCTTTACCACATTCATCTGAAAATCATACCCTTTTGGAACTTCCGCCTGATCTAACACAATCCCAAACGAAGATGAATTCCGCATCCCCATAATTGGCCACTTTTCTGCTGAAAGTTGAACCTGCTCTTTCGGCACAACAAATATTTTCGCTCCTTCTTTTTTGCTGTTGGCTGTTAAGCTAAATAATGTAGCGTGATTTGCTCCTGTGCACTTGCTCCATTCACCAGAAATTTGATATCCATTTGTTGTTGTTCGCCATTCCCCACTGGTAAAACCACTTCCCGCAATTACTGCTTGATCTGAAGAAAACAGAGTTTTAGCAACTTCATCATTAAAGAATCCTGAAAACCAATTTGCTCCAGCACCTAGGTTGACAGTCCATCCTAAGCCTCCTTGAATTTCAGCTATTTCTTTCAAGACTTTACATCCTTCCGGCATCGACAATTCGAGTCCTTGATAAGATTTCGGAACAAATATTTTAAACCATTTTTGGTCATAACAGTGTTTCAATTTGTCTTCATTCAAAAACAGTTGCTGATATTCTTTAAGCGTAAATGGATTCATCTTATGTCTTTCTCTATTTTACAAATTACAGTTGAAAGGCGAAGCATCATTTAAAAACTTTATATAAAGCCTCAATGACCTGGTCTTTTTCCAATTGATAATCGATTGTAGATTTTCCTATTTTATTTAACAAAGTGAAATTGATTAAAGCTCCTTTGTTTTTCTTGTCATGTTCCATCAATTCAATTAAAGTTTCGAAATGAGCAGGTTGAATAGGAAGTTCAGGATATTGACTGCGAATAACTGACTCTATTTTAGACAGATCTTCAGGAGGCAATTCGGCAGATTCTTGAGAAAGATAGGATTCAACCAACATTCCCCAAGCCACACATTCACCATGTGTGATTTCAACTTCTTGTTCGATTAGAAATCCTTCAATACTATGTCCTATGGTATGACCAAAATTCAATTTCTTACGGTCTCCTTGCTCTTTAAAATCGGCATCGACGATATTTGCTTTAATTTGAATCGCTTCAGCAATTAGGTCTTCGTGAGGAATTTTAGAAGTGTCTGCATTCAATCGATAAAAGAAATCTTCGGAGGCAATTAGTCCATGCTTAAGCATTTCCGCCTTTCCTGCTAAAAGTTCTTTGTCATCAAGCGTATTTAAGAAAATAGGGTCGCAAAATGTAATTACTGGCATGGAAAAAACGCCCAACTGATTTTTGTGAGCGCCTAAATTGACTCCCGTTTTTCCACCCACAGAAGCATCGACCATGGCCAACAATGTCGTTGGAATATTGATAAAATCTATTCCTCTTTTATAGACTGAAGCAATAAATCCCCCCATGTCAGTTACAATTCCACCTCCAAGATTAATCACCAAGTCATTGCGTTGGATATGATAATTTGTCAAAGCTTCCCAAACCTGAAATGAGACTTCCATAACTTTATTGTCCTCTCCTGTCGGTAAAACAATTACTTCAGCCTCCTTAAGTGCTTCAAATGAAGTTAATAAATACGGCCAACATTCTTCTTGTGTATTTTCATCAACGATAACAATCTTCTTGCTGTTTTTGTATTGGGTCGTTAAAAGCAAGTTAAAACTTGAACTACTCAACATTCCCAGCTCTATTTTGTTATTTTTAGACGCAATTTGCTTTGACATAGAAAATATTTTAGAATGTTTAAAAGACAAAACAACAACAACTTTTTAACAATCGAAAGAACATTTATCAAAAAAAGTGAGGAACATCAGTTAAAAATGTTTGTGTATAATTTATTTGAAATTAAATTTGCCGAATGATATCATTTGATAATACAGAAATCGCGTTCAGTTACAAGTCTGACAAAGAATTAAAGCGTGCTTACACCATGTTTAAATTAGTGGGGAAATCATGGCTTGTTCAATTGGGAAAAAAGATGGTTCCAATCGCGTTTAAATTAAGGTTGCCTATCAATGGATTGATAAAGAGCACCATTTTCAAGCAGTTTTGTGGCGGTGAAACGATTGATGATTGTGACGAGACCATCCAAACCCTCTTTGACAATAAAGTGGGGACCATTTTGGATTATTCTGTAGAAGGGAAAACTGAAGAAGTTGACTTTGATGCCACACGAGATGAGATCATGGCCACCATTGAAAAAGCCAAAGGAAACAAGGCTATTCCATTTGCCGTTTTTAAAGTCACCGGGCTTTCTCGTCATGCCTTACTTGAAAAGTTGAATGACATCAATGCAGAACCAACAGTTTTGGAACGTGCAGAATTCGCAAGAGTTGTAGACCGCATCAATGATATTTGTGCTCACGCCCATAAGAGTGATTGTCCTATTTTTATTGACGCTGAAGAATCGTGGATTCAAAACACTATTGATCGTGTAGTTGAAGCAATGATGGCCAAATACAACAAAGAGAAGTGTATTGTGTATAACACTTTACAAATGTATCGTCACGACCGTTTAGAATACCTTCGAAATGGAATTTCAAAAGCAAAACGTGAAGGGTATAAATTTGGCGGAAAACTTGTGCGTGGTGCGTATATGGAAAAAGAACGTGACCGTGCAGCAGAAATGGGTTATCCCTCTCCTATTCAACCCGATAAAGAAACTTGTGACATTGATTTTAACGAAGGAATTCGTTTAATGGTTCAAGAAATCGAACACTGTGCCTTATGTTGTGGAACACATAACGAAGAAAGTTCACTTCTGCTTGTTGATTTATTGGAAGAATATGGTGTTGCAAAAGATGACAAGCGAGTATATTTCGCACAACTTTTAGGAATGTCTGATCATATTTCTTTCAACTTGGCTCACGCAGGATATCAAGTAGCGAAATATGTTCCTTATGGCCCGGTAAAAGAAGTAATGCCATACTTATTGAGAAGAGCTGATGAAAATACTTCTGTTGCTGGACAAACGGGTAGAGAATTAAGCTTGATTTCTAAAGAATGGAAAAGAAGAAAGGGAACGAAGAAGAAGTAAATACAAGATCATTCCGTATTCCAAGGTCTCGTTCATGAAGGCGGTTTAACTTTCTTTCTTCGTTTTAAATGTAAAATGCTTTTGTGATAGATAGCTAAAAGTTACAACAATAATTATCGTCAGCGCTTTTGAAATTGTTGGATAAAAATGAAAGATTTCAACGAAGGTTTTCAGTAAGGCATAGTTCAAAATCAGGTTGACCAATACCAGAAGAAAGTAGCGAAACAATTGCACCCGGCCTTTAATATTTGATTCTGTCCAGACTATATATTTTGAAAGTAAGAATCCTGTAGGAAAGGTAATAGCAAAGGCAAAAAGAAATGCTGCTATATAAGGTTCAAAAGCAAGATACGGTGTGATTTGTACGATTTCTTTGTCGAATATAAATTGGTAGGCTATGAAATACAAGACCAAATCTAAAAGCATATTGGCACCACCACATGCTGCATAATAATAGGTCTTCCTATTCAAAAAGGGTTTGAAAACAGGATAGAAAAAATCAAGAAAACGAAGAATCAAATTTCTCATGAACATTTTGTCTGTTCCACAAAAATAAAAGGATTGTCTAAATAACCTTAATTTGTAGATTAAACAATCTGTTTTGAAGTTGTTTTCTAACAGAGAAAAGCAATAAGGGAGGTTTTTAATAGGGTAAGATTAATTTATTTTACTCACCTTAATCCACCCTTCGTTTTTATGATACAATGCACAAACTGTTGCATCTTTTGCTGAACCATTGCACTCTTCAATTTTTTTGAAAGTTGCAGTTACTACATCTCCGTTAGCAAAAGAAGATACTTTTTCGGGGTTACAAACATGATAGTCTTTTTCATTAAACTCCAAATACGTCCCAGAACAATCCCGAACCACAGTTACAGTTTTATTTCGCTCTTTCGCACAAGCAGACAGAAAGAAGAAAATCATTGAAACAAGGAAAATACTTTTTTTCATTTTAGTTTAGTTTTAATTTAGGCTAGCTTTAGTTTTGTTAAAACGCTAGTCCTCTATACTTTCTACAGGCGACTAAAAAATACAAAGATTTTTTGAGAAATTACAAAATTACTCCATAGTTCAATTGGTTTATTGTCTTGTCGCCAGAATTGATTATATGTTACATTAGATTTTTTACTTCCATTGCGTTTAAAAGTTTCCAACAAATTTTCTTTTCTACTTTCCCTGTCATTTTCTTTAATTGCTTTTACGACAGCCATGCTTGTATGTCGTTTAAAACTTCCGAGTAACTGACCTGGTGGTATTCCTTCAGTA